>NZ_QKTH01000012.1:0-107228 GCF_003234485.1 Curtobacterium sp. MCLR17_034 | reverse complement strand
AGCGAGAGGGAAACGCCCGGTCACATTCCGAACCCGGAAGCTAAGCCTCTCAGCGCCGATGGTACTGCAAGGGGGACCTTGTGGGAGAGTAGGACGCCGCCGGACTTAACGTAGAAGAACCAGGGAACCCCTGACCATTCGTGGTCAGGGGTTTTCTGCGTTCACGGCCCGTTCGGGGTCCTTGTCGACGGGGACCGGTCAGGCCGTAGGATCAGCCGACGACGGAGGAACGATGACCGAAGCCTGGCCGGCCCTGCCCGACGGCTCCCGACTGGCGCTGCGGGAGATCCTCATCCACGGGGTGCTCTCCCGCGCCGAGATCGCCCGGTCACTCGGGCTCTCGCGGGCGAGCCTCACCCGGGCCATGCGCATCCTCGTGTCACAGCGGCTCGTGGTCGAGGTCGGCACTGATGTGCGCGGCGCCACCGGTCGCCCGTCGGAGCTCCTGCAGGTGAGCAGTGGGCAGTGGGAGTTCCTCGGCGTCAAGCTCACGAAGGACCGCCTGTACGCCGCGGTCACGGACCTGGGCGGACGGGTCCTCGCCCTGCACGAAGAAGGTATCGACGACACAGCCGCCGAGTCGCTCGCCGAGCAGATCACGCTGGTACTCGACCGGCTCCGGGATGCACACCCGGCGGTCTGCGCGATCGGCGTCTCGCTGCCCGGTGACGTCATGGTGCGCGCGGGGGAGTCCGTCGTCGCGGCGTCGGTGTTCCTCGGGTGGCACGAGGTGCCGTTCGCCCGGATGCTCGAGGAGCGGACGGGCATCGCCACGTTCACCGCGAACGACGTCCATGCGCTCACTGCGAAGGAGCACTGGTTCGGTGCGGGTGCCGGTCGCGGGTCGATGGTGCTCGTGACGGTCGGTGAGGGCCTGGGCCTCGGGCTCATCGCGAACGGGCAGGTCTCCACCGGGGAGCACGGGCGACTGGGGCGCATCGGGCACCTTCCAGTCCTCGGGGGCGGTCCGGACTGTGGCCTCGGTCACGCCGGGTGCGCCTCGAGCTACCTGCCGAGTCCGGTCATCGTGCGGAACGCCGGCCACGCGGGGAAGACCTACGACCAGGTGGTCGAGCTCGCCCGGGACGGCGACGAGGGCGCCCTCGCAGCGTTCGAGGATGCCGGCCGCGCCCTCGGGGTCCTGCTCGCCACCGCGGTGCACATCGCGGACCCCTCGGCGATCGTGCTGACGGGCGACGGGCTGCCCGTGTACGACCTGGCGCGGGCGACCGTGGACGAGTCGATGCGGGCCGCCCTGGCGCCGTACACCGAGCCGGTCACGGTGGAGGTGCAGCCGTTCGAGTTCTCGGAGTGGGCACGTGCCGGGGCGGTCCTCGCCATCCGTCGGCTGCTGGGGGAGTAGTCGGCCACGGGTACTGCAGAGGTCTCGGCGCGTTAGTTACACACGTTGACAAACACGGACGCAGACGGGAGGCTTGCACGGTCCACACCATCGAAGGAGATGCCGTGACCGCAGCCCCCACCGTCCCGTGGCCGACCGACGGCCTGTCGTTCGGCGGCGACTACAGCCCCGAGCAGTGGCCCCGGGAGACCTGGCTCGAGGACGTTCGCCTGATGCGCGAGGCCGGGGTGAACCTGGTCACCGTCGGGGTGTTCTCGTGGGCACTGCTCGAGCGGTCGCCGGGGGACTTCACGTGGGAGTGGCTCGACGACGTCCTCGCTCTGCTGCACGAGCACGGCATCGCGGTGGACCTCGCGACGCCGACCGCTGCACCACCGAACTGGCTGCTGAGCGCACACCCGGAGATCCTCCCGGTGGACGCCACCGAGCGGCGGGAACGACCGGGTGGGCGACTCGGGTGGTGCCCGGCCTCCCAGCTGTTCCGGGAGCACGCGCTCCGCATCGTCGACGCGCTGGCCGAGCGGTACGGCCGACACCCGGCGGTGCGGCTCTGGCACGTGAGCAACGAGCTCGGCGGCGGCAACGGCCGGTGCTACTGCGAGGACTCGGCAGCGGACTTCCGGCACTGGCTCGTGGCGAAGTACGGCGACGTCGAGGCCGCGAACGACGCGTGGGGCACGGCCTTCTGGGGGCACACGTACACCTCGTTCGACGAGGTCTCGCCGCCACGGGGTGTGGGCGGGGCACCGAACCCCGGGCTCGCGCTGGACTTCGAGCGGTACTCCTCCGACGCGCTGCTCCGCCAGTACGACGCCGAGAAGGCCGTCATCGAGCAGCACTCGGACGTGCCGGTGACGACGAACTTCATGGTGGGCGCCGGGTCGCAGGTCGTCGACTACGCCGGGTGGGCCAAGCACGTGGCGATCGTCGCGAACGACCACTACACGCTCGTCGACGACGCCCGCCGCGAGCAGGACCTCGCGCTGGCCGGTGACCGGATGCGCGGGATGTCGGCTGACCGCCGCCCCTGGCTGCTGATGGAGCACTCGACGGGTGGCCCGAGCTGGCAGCAGCGCAACCGCGCCAAGGAACCGGCCGAGCTCGTCCGGAACGCCCTGGCGCACGTCGCGCACGGGTCCGACGGGGCGCTGTTCTTCCAGTGGCGGGCCTCCACCGCGGGCGCGGAGCAGTTCCACTCGGCGATGCTCCCGCACGCCGGCACCCGCACTCGCATCTGGCGCGAGGTCCTCGCCCTCGGCCGGGCGCTGCAGGACCTCGCACCTGTGCAGGGCACCCGCGTCGAGCCGGCCCGGGTCGCGATCGTCGTGGACGAGGCCTCCGGGTGGGCCGTGCAGTCGGGGCTCAAGCCGCATCGGGGCCTGCGCTACGGACGGGAGCTCCGCGCCTGGCACCGCGCGTTCCACGACCGGCAGGTGCTGACGGACGTGGTCCCCGCCGACGCCGACCTGGACGGCTACGACGTGGTCGTCGTGCCGACGATGCTCATCGTCGACGATGCGACCGCCGAGCGGCTGTCCGCCGTGGTGGACCGCGGGGCCACCCTGATCGTGACGTACCTGTCCGGCGTCGCCGACGAGACCGCGCGCATCCGCACCGGCGGGTACCCGGGCGCGTTCCGCCAGGTGCTGGGCGCCTGGAGCGAGGAGTTCACCCCGCTGCAGCGCGACGAACGCTGGACCCTCGACGACGGCGAGGTCGTCACCGACTGGGCCGAGGCGGTCGTGCTCGATGACGCCGAGTCCGTGCTCCGGTACACCGACGGCCCGCTCGCGGGCCGGGCCGCCGTCACGCGCCGCGCCGTCGGCGGCGGCGCCTGGTACGTGTCCGCGATGCTCGCGGACGACAGCATCCAACGGCTCGTGGACGGGGTGATCGCGGAGCGGGGGATCCTGCGGACGGTCACCGGGCCTCCCGGCCTGGAGGCGGTGCGTCGCGTCGGCGACGACGGTTCCGCCTTCCTGTTCCTCGTCAACCACCGCGCTGACGACGTCACGGTCGTCGCGTCCGGCACGGACCTGCTCGACGGGTCCGGCCATGGGCCGGACACCGTCGTGCCGGCCGGACGCGTCCGCGTGCTGCGCGAGGAGCGGGCCTCGTGACCGTCGTGGAGCGCGAGTCGACAGCCGTCGGTGCACGCGATCGACGTGTGTACGTGCTGCGATCAGCCGGGGTGTCGCTGGTGCTGGCGTCCGCGGCGGACGGGCTGCCCGAGGTGCTGCACTGGGGTCGGGACGTCGGGCCCGTCGCGCCGGACGACGCCGCCGACCTGCTGCTCGCACTCGGACGGCCGCTCGGACCGAGTGCGCTCGACGCGCGGTGGCCCCTCACGGTGCTGCCGACCGAGCGCGACGGGTGGGAGGGGCGACCGGGGATCGCGGGGCACGTGGACGGGATGCCGCTCGTGCCGCGTTGGCTCGACGTTGTGGTGATCGGTGACGACGAGCGGATCGTCGTGACCGCCGAGTCGGACTCGGTGGCGCTCCGGAGCGAGTTCGCGCTCGACTCCGCGGGGGTGCTGCGGGTGCGGCACACGGTGACGAACACCCACGCCGAGCCCGTGCACGTGCAGGCGCTCGAGGCGACGCTGCCCGTGGGGGAGCGGATCGCCGAGGTGCTCGACCTGGGCGGACGGTGGACCCGTGAGCGCACCCCGCAGCGCCGGGCGGCGACGGCCGGGAGCCACTCGCGGGAGAGTCGTCGCGGGCGGACGGGCCACGACTCGCCGACGCTGCTCGTGCTCGGGACGCCCGGGTTCTCGGACGCCGAGGGCGAGCTGTGGGCGGTGCACCTGGCCTGGAGCGCCGACTCCGTGTACCGGTACGACCAGCTCGCCGAGGCGCGACCGCTGCTCGGTGCCGGAGAACTGCTGCGTGCCGGCGAGGTCGTGCTCGGCGAGGGGGACTCGTTCGCTTCCCCCGACGCCGTGTTCGTGTGGAGCGACACCGGGATCGACGGGCTGTCCGACCGCCTGCACGACTCGTTGCGCAGCCGCCCGGGGCATCCGCGACGCCCCCGGCCCGTGGTGCTCAACACGTGGGAGGCCGTCTACTTCCGGCAGGAGCTCGAGCCCCTGGTGGCGCTGGCCGAGACCGCGGCGGACATCGGGGTCGAGCGGTTCGTGCTCGACGACGGGTGGTTCCTCGGCCGGCGGTCGGACTCGACCTCCCTCGGGGACTGGCGCGTCGACCCGACGGTGTGGCCGGACGGGCTGGCGCCGCTCGTCGACCGGGTGCGTGCGCTCGGCATGGAGTTCGGGCTGTGGTTCGAGCCCGAGATGGTCAGCCCGGTGTCCGAGCTGGCGGAGGCACACCCCGAGTGGATGCTGCAGCGCCCCGAGGACGACGTCCGCACGTGGCGGAACCAGTACGTGCTCGACATGGCGAACCCACTGGCCCAGCACCACGTGCTCGAGAGCATGTCCCGCGTGATCGGCGAGCACCACGTCGACTTCGTGAAGTGGGACCAGAACCGGGACATCGTGCACGCGGTGCACGCGGGACGCGCCGGCATCGACGCGCACACCCGCGGCGTGTACGCGTTGATGGACGAGCTGCGTGCGCGGCACCCGTGGCTCGAGATCGAGGCGTGCGCGAGCGGCGGTGCCCGGATCGACCTCGGCGTGCTCGAGCGCACCGACCGGGTGTGGCCGTCGGACTCGAACGACGCCTTCGAGCGACTGCCGATCCAGCGCTGGACCGAGGCATTGCTCCCGCTCGAGCTGATCGGCTCGCACGTCGGGCCGGAGATCTCGCACACCACGGGCCGGCACCTCGACCTGGACTTCCGGATGGCGGTGTCGTTGTTCGGCTCGGCCGGCATCGAGACCGACATCACGAAGCTGTCGCCCGAGGAGCTCGACCGGCTCCGGGCCTGGACGGCGCTGTACCGACGGGAGCGCGGGCTGCTGCACTCCGGGCGGCTGCGGCACCTGGACCTCGGGGACCCGGGGACGGTGGCGACGTCGGTCGTGGCCACCGACCGTTCGCGGGCGCTCGTGCGGGTGGCGCGGACGGAGACGGGGCCGAGGTCGTTGCCGGTGCCGCTCCGGGTGCGCGGACTCGACCGGTCGCGGCGCTACCGGCTCGCTCCGGTGTCCGGCCTCGCTGTGCCGCGTGGGCTCGACATGGTGCCGCCGGAGTGGCTCGTGCGCGGACACCTGGAGCTGACCGGCGCCGTGCTCGAGGACGTCGGCGCACGGCTCCCGCTGCTCGCACCCGCGACCGCGATCGTGCTGGAGCTCCGCGCGATCGACTGAGCGCCGTCAGCCGCGCTCCTTCGGCGGGGGAAGCGTTCCCTGACCGGCGACGTGACGGTTCTGGTTCGCGATCCTCGGGGATCGTGAACCAGAACCGTCACGCGTCGAGAGGAAATGTCCGTCCCGGGGTGCTCGGTGTGGGGTGTCGCGCGGTGAACGAGGCGCGGTGCTGCGGGTTGCGGTGCTGCGGGCTGCGGTGGTGCGGGTTCGGCGGAGGTGCACGGGCGTGCTCGGGTGACGGTTCCGGTTCGCGAACCCGGGGGATCGTGAACCGGAACCGTCAGCGGCGCGAGGGAACGTCGCCGTCCCCCCTAGGGCGCCCGAGTCAGGGCAGCAGCGAACCCGCGTGGCGGAGGACGAGCGGGTGGACGAGCTCCTGTGCAGCGATGCCCGGCGCACCCGTCACCGTGAAGGTCACCGACTCGCCGGGGAGCAGGGACACCAACCCGTCGTCGACGCGGGCGGCCGAATCGACGCGGTCGGGGAACAGCGAGACGTCGCGCGCGTACGCCGTGGCCGTCACGGTGACCGTTGCGCCGACCTCCGTCGCCGACACCACCGTGGACAGGGGCGAGGGCTCGAGTGCCTGGTCGACGACCTCGGCGAAGTCGTGCACGGTGTGGGTGCCGGCTCCCGTGACGACGAGGACCTCGGAACCGGGGTCGCCCGGTGCCGCGAGCGACGACGGCAGCGGCACCCGGTCGGCATCGGCGGGAGCGGCCGCGAGCATGAACGACGACGACTCGAGCACGGTGCCGTCGAAGGCCACGCGGGAGACCGTGACCTCGTCGGCGACCGGCGCCCCGGACGCGTTGACGAGGACGACGTCCAGACCTCCTTCGCCGTCGCCGTCACCGCCCTGGGCACCGGACGACGGCTGCACGGTGAGCAGCACGGGCTGGTAGGCCTGCCGGACGGCGTACCAGACGGGCTTCCGGATGCCGGCGTGGTCGACGAGGGCCCACGACACCACGGGCCAGTCGTCGTTGAGCTGCCAGACGACCATGCCGGTGTTGTCGGGCGTGCGGGAGCGGAACCACTCCATGCCGAAGCGGATCGCGTGCGCCTGGTTGAGCTGCGCGGCGAAGTGCCAGTCCTCGATGGAGGTCGGCTCGGGCAGGTGCCCCCGTATGCCGTCGGCGAGCTTCCGGTTGCCCTGGTCGGCCTTCTGGTGCACGAGCATCTCGTGGCCGTCCGGGTCGAGGGGCTCGTCGTGCACCACCGCGGTCAGGGTCGACCACGCCGGCGGACCTTGGAACCCGAACTCGGCGACGAACCGCGGCTCCCAGTCGGCGTAGGCGCGGTAGTCGAGGCGGTTCCAGACGTCCCAGATGTGCACGCTGCCGTTCCGCTGGTCGTTCGGCGTCAGGTACTCGTCGAACGAGAACGGGCTGCCCGGCGTGTACGGCCGGGTCGGGTCCAGCTCGGCGACGACCGACGGCAGCAGGGAACGGTAGTAGCCGTTGCCCCAGGTCCGGCCGACGAGCGACGGCCGCCAGCCCCACTCGGCGTAGGCGACGAGGTTCTCGTTGTTGCCGTTCCACACCACGAGTGACGGGTGCGGGCTGAGGCGGGTGACGGCCTCGCGGACCTCGGGCTCGACCTCGTCGGCGAGCCAGGGCTCCTCGGCGTAGGCGGCACAGGCGAACAGGAAGTCCTGCCACACCAGGACGCCGAGCTCGTCGCACCGGTCGTAGAGGTCGTCGGACTCGTAGATGCCGCCGCCCCAGATGCGGAGCAGGTTCATGTTCGCGTCGATCGCGTCCTGGATCCGGTCCGCGTAGCGCTCGGGCGTCATCTCGGTCAGGTAGGCGTGGTCGGGGATCCAGTTCGCCCCGCGCAACATGACCGGACGGCCGTTGACGCGGAGCAGGAACGGCGCGCCGCCGGCGTCGGCGGCGGTGTCGAGGGTGACCGTGCGGAAGCCGACGCGGCCGGTCCACACGTCGTCGCCAACCTCGACCCGGACGTCGTACAGCGGCTGGTCGCCCTCGCCGCGGGGCCACCAGACGGCGACGTCGGGGACCTCGAGGCGGACGGTCGCCGCGCCGTTGACGACGGGACGTGCGCCGACCACCCGGCCGCCGGTGTCGGAACCGGTGTGTCCTGCGGACGCGGGGTGCGGGGCCAGGGTGATCCGTGCCTCCAGGCCGGTGCCCGCGGAACCGTCCGCGGACGCGACGGGCGCGCTGCCGATGGCCTGCGAGAAGGAGCCGGTGGAGCCGGCGTGCTCGACGTCGACGTGGGCCGTCAGCACCCCGGTGGTGCCGTCGAGGTCGACGAGCGGGCGGACGGCCGCGATGCGGACGCCGCTCCAGGACTCGATGCCGATCGACTTCCAGATGCCGCTCGTGGCGACGTCGACGCCCCAGTCCCACCCGAAGTTCGACGCGTTCTTGCGGAGTGCGTTGTAGGGGTGGTGGTTGACGTGCGGCAGCTCGCCGCCGTGCAGGGCGGACAGGCGCTCGGCTGCGGGGACGGGCGCGTCGAACGTGACGACGAGCTCGTTCGTGCCCGGTCGGAGCAGGTGCCCGACGGGGAACCGGTACGAGCGGTGCTGGTTGGCGGTGGTCGCGACGACGATGCCGTTGAGCTCGATCGTGGCGAGGGTGTCGAGGCCCTCGGCGACGAGGTCGTGGCGGGTCTCGTCCGGCGCGGTCCACTCGAACGTGCGGCGGTAGCGCCAGACGGTGTCGCCGATCCACTGCGTGGCGGCCTCGCCGTCACCGTCGAACGGGTCGGGGATCCGGCCGGCCCGCAGCAGGTCGGTGTGCACGCAGCCGGGGACCTGTGCCTCGACCGGTTCGCGGTGCTCCGCCGACTGCTCGGGCCCGGTCACCGCCTCGAGGGTCCACGTGCCGTCCAGGGTGGTCCGCTCCATTGCGTCTCCTCATCGTTACGGGGCCGTGACCCGACCCCTTGACCGCCTTAGTTTACGCGTGTAACAATCACGCTCACAACGTGGACCCTGCGACGACGCAGACCGAGAGGACAACGATGTTCAACCCAACCCGTTCACGGCTCGCCATCGGCGGCGCCGTTCTCCTCGCAGCCGGCCTCGCGCTCAGCGGCTGCAGCTCCAGCGGCACCGCCAGCACGAACGACGCCGCTGCCTCGACCCTGGTGGCGTACACCGGCCAGTCCGGCGACTACCAGATCAACTTCAACCCGTGGTCGCCGTCCAACATCGGCGGCGTCGGCACGATCTACGAGTCGCTCTTCTTCATCACCAACGTCAACACGAAGGACCCGAAGCCACTGCTCGGCAAGTCCTACGAGTGGAACGACGACGGCACGCAGCTCACCATCACGCTGCGCGACGGAGCCACCTGGAGCGACGGCGAGCCCTTCACCTCGAAGGACGTCGTGTTCACGCTGGACATGCTCAAGAAGCAGAAGGCCCTGAACTCGATCGGCTACGACGGCACCGCGAAGGCCGACGGCGACGACAAGGTGGTCGTCTCGTTCGACAAGCCGTCGTTCGTGCTCGGCCCGAACCTGCTCGGCAAGACCTGGATCGTGCCCGAGCACCTGTGGAAGGACATCGACCCGACCACCGACGTCGTGCGCGAGCCCGTCGGCACCGGCCCGTACACGCTCGGCACCTTCAAGGCGCAGGCGTTCACCCTCGAGGCGAACAAGAAGTACTGGGACGGCGCCCCGGCCGTGAAGACCATCCGCTACCTGTCGCTCTCCGGCAACACCGCCGGCGCCGACGCACTGAAGCAGGGGTCGATCGACTGGCAGACCGGCCCGGTGCCGAACATGGACGACATCCCCGCGAACTACAACGGCTACGACGGCATCACCGTCGGCCAGAACCAGATGGCCCTGCTGACCTGCGCGAACACCGACCTGGGCTGCGCCGGCCCGCAGACCGACCCGGCCGTCCGCCACGCGATCGCCGATGCCATCAACCGCAAGCAGCTCAACTCGCTGGCGTTCGAGAACACCGCGAGCGAGATCTCGCCGACCTTCGCGCTCACCACGACGCAGAAGGACACCATCTCGAAGGACATCGAGCCCGCCGTGATGCCGGAGACCGCCGACACCGATGCGGCCGCCTCGACCCTCGAGGACGCCGGGTGGAAGAAGGGCTCCGACGGCATCTACGCCAAGGACGGCAAGAAGCTGTCCCTGACGGTCGAGGTCGTCACCGGGTGGACCGACTACATCACCGCGATCGACACGATGACGCAGCAGCTCAAGGCCGCGGGCATCGAGCTCAAGGCGCAGCAGTCGTCGTGGAACGAGTGGACCGACAAGAAGACCAAGGGCAACTTCGAGCTCGCGATCGACTCGCTCGGCCAGGGCCCGACGGCGAACCCGTACTACCTGTACAACAACTACTTCACGACGGCCAACACCGCGAAGGTCGGTGCAGCGGCCCCGATGAACATCTCGCGGTACAGCAACCCCGACGTGGACAAGGCCATCGCGAAGCTCGCAACGATCAACCCGGAGGACACCGCGGCGACCCAGCCCGAGCTCGACACGATCCAGGAGCACATCGTCGAGGACCTGCCCTACATCCCCGTGATGACCGGCGGCACGACGAGCGAGTTCCACGCGGCGAAGTTCACCGGTTGGCCGACGGACGACGACCTGTACGCGTTCCCGGCGGTCTGGGCGAGCCCGGACAACGCCGAGATCTTCAAGGCGCTCAAGCCGGCGAAGGGCTGACACCGATGGGATCGCGACCGAGGGGCACTCGACGATGACCTACTTTCTGCGCAAGATCGGTTTCTACGTCGTCGCACTGTGGGCGGCCCTGACGCTGAACTTCATCATCCCCAGGCTCCTGCCCGGCAACCCGGTGGACATCCTGCTCGCCAAGCTCCAGCAGCGCGGCGGGCAGGTGACCCCGGCGACCCGGGAGGCGTACGAGCTGCTCCTCGGTGGCGATTCCTCGGAGCCGCTCATCTCCCAGTACGGCCACTACCTGGTCAACGTGTTCCGCGGTGACCTCGGCGTGTCCGTCAGTTACTTCCCGGCACCCGTCACCGAGGTGATCGGCAGTTCGCTGCCGTGGACCATCGCCCTGGTCGGGATCGCCACCATCGTGGCCGCGATCATCGGCGTCGGCCTCGGGGCCTTCGTCGGGTGGCGGCCCGGCACCTGGCTCGACTCGTTCGTGCCGGCCACCACCCTGCTCGCCGCGGTGCCGTACTTCTGGCTCGCGCTGATCCTGGTGTACTTCTTCGCCACCGGGCTCCACCTGTTCCCGGCGCAGGGCGGCTACGACGTCATCCTGACGCCCGGGTTCAACTGGGACTTCATCGTCTCCGCAGTGCAGTACGGGGTGCTGCCGGCGGTGACGATCGTGCTCGCATCGCTCGGCGGCTGGCTGCTCGGCATGCGCAACATGATGGTGTCGACGCTGTCCGAGGACTACATCACCACCGCGCAGGCGAAGGGCCTGTCCGACGGCAAGATCCTGCGGAACTACGCCGCCCGGAACGCCGTCCTGCCGTCCGTCGCCGGGTTCGCGATCTCCCTCGGGTTCATCGTGTCCGGCTCCGTCGTCACCGAGCAGGTGTTCTCGTACCCGGGCATCGGGTCGAAGCTGCTGTCCGCCGTGACGAACAACGACTACGCGCTCATGCAGGGCATCTTCCTGTTCATCACCCTGGCGGTCCTCGGCGCGAACCTCGTCGTCGACCTGCTGTACGGACTGATCGACCCGCGCACGCGGGCCCGGAGCTAGGGGAGGAGACGACCATGACCAACATCCAGCAGGAGACCGAGCCCACCATCGGCGCACTGACCGAGGAGGCCGACAGCACCACGTCGATCGCCACCCGGCGCGCGTCGAAGGGTGGCATCCGTCGGTTCCTCCCCACCCTCACCCCGTGGCTCGTCACGGGCATCGCGCTCGTCGCCGGCGTCACGCTGTTCGGGGTGATCGGACCGCTGCTCGTCGGCGACCCGACCACCATCCGCGACACCGGGCTGCAGGGACCGAGCGGCTCGAACGTCCTCGGCACCACCCAGACCGGTCAGGACGTCCTGGCGCAGCTCGCCTTCGCCACCCGGGGCAGCCTGCAGATCGGGCTCATCGTCGGCGTCCTCGCCACGGTGCTGTCCGCGTTCTTCGGCATCCTCGGCGCCTACCTGGGCGGGATCATGGACGAGGCGTTCTCGCTGTTCTCGAACGTGTTCCTCGTCATCCCCGGCCTGCCGCTCGTCATCGTCATCTCCGGCCTGGTGCCGCGCGAGGCCCGCGGGCTCTGGACGATCGCCGTCGTCCTGGCGATCACGTCGTGGGCCGGGTCCGCCCGGGTGCTGCGGGCGCAGACGATGTCGATCCGCAACCGCGACTACGTGTCCGCCGCCCGCGTCGCCGGCGAACGGCCCTGGCGGGTCATCGCCGTCGAGATCCTGCCGAACCTGCTGCCGGTGCTCGCGTCGCAGTTCGTGTTCGCGGTGATCGCGGCGATCCTCGGGGAAGCGGGACTGTCGTTCCTCGGGCTCGGGGCGTCGAACTCGTCGACGCTCGGCACGATGCTCTTCTACGCGCAGAACGGCTTCGCGCTGGCGAACGGCGCCTGGTGGTGGTTCGTGCCGCCGGGCCTGCTCATCGCCCTGCTCGGCATGGGCCTGTCGCTGGTGAACTTCTCGATCGACGAGGTCATCAACCCGCGACTCGCGAACGTGCGTGCGCAGCGACGGCGCGACCGTCGTGCGAAGCGTGCGGCCCGCTCGGGAGGCCCGGCGCGCGTCGCCACCGCCGGTCACGACACGAAGGGGGTCGCCCGATGAGCGCCACCGACACCGCACGACCGGTCACCTCCGACGCCACGGGCGACGGCCGCCGGCCGGCCGTGCTGACCATCGACCACCTCGACGTCGTCTACGAGACCGAGCACCCCGTGCACGCCGTCAAGGACGTCTCGCTCACCCTGGCGCCCGGCGAGATCCTCGGGCTCGCGGGGGAGTCGGGCTGCGGCAAGACGACCCTGGCGTACGCCATCACCCGGCTGCACCGGCCGCCGGCGAAGGTCACGTCGGGCAGCATCACGTTCCACGACCGCGACGGCACCGACGTCGACCTGCTCGGCCTGCCGCACGAGCAGCTCCGGGCCGTGCGGTGGTCGAAGCTGTCGATGGTGTTCCAGGGAGCCATGAACGCGCTCAACCCGGTCACCACGATCCGCGCCCAGCTCGACGACGCCCTGGTCGAACACCGCAAGGGCCTGCCCCGCAAGGAACGACGGGCCATCGCCGAGGACGCCCTGCGCCGCGTCGGCGTCGACCCGTCCCGCATCACCGCGTACCCGCACGAACTGTCGGGCGGCATGCGGCAGCGCGTGATGATCGCGATGGCGATGCTGCTCGAACCGCAGATCATGATCATGGACGAGCCGACCACCGCGCTCGACGTCGTGGTGCAGCGGGAGATCCTGCGCGAGATCGTCCGACTTCGCGACGAGCTCGGGTTCGCCGTCGTGTTCATCACGCACGACCTGCCACTGCTGCTCGAGATCAGCGACCGGATCGCGATCATGCTCCGCGGCGAGGTCGTCGAGTGCGACCGAGCCAGCGTGATCCAGCACGACCCGCAGCACCCGTACACGCGGAAGCTGCTGCAGTCGTTCCCGAGCCTGTCCGGAGCCCGTGGCGCGTTCATCCGCACCGGGGTCGAGGACGGCGCCGAACCCGAGACCGACACCCGGGCCGTCGTGGTCCAGGCAGCACAGGAGACGGACCGATGACCAGTGTGACCGTCAGCCACCTCGGCAAGGACTTCCACACCCGCAAGGGGCTGAAGCGCACCACCCTGCGGGCCGTCGACGACGTGTCGTTCGACCTGCTGCCCGGCCGGACCGTCGCACTGGTGGGGGAGTCCGGCTCGGGCAAGTCCACCATCGCGCGGATGCTCGCCAAGCTCGAGACCCGGACGCGCGGCTCGATCGACGTGCGGCTCGAGGACGGCACCCCCGTCGAGGGCAGCATGTACCGGCGGCACGTGCAGATGGTGTTCCAGGACCCGTTCGCCTCGCTCAACCCGTTCCACTCGATCGAGCACCACATCGCCCGACCGCTGCAGCTGCACCACCGGGCCCGCGGCGCCGACGAGACCGCCGACAAGGTGCGGGAACTGCTCGGCCGGGTGAACCTCGACGAGGACTTCGCGTCGCGGCGGCCGCACGAGCTCTCCGGCGGGCAGCGGCAGCGCGTCGCCATCGCCCGCGCACTCGCCCCGGGCGCGCAGGTGCTCATCGCCGACGAACCCGTGTCGATGCTCGACGTCTCGATCCGCCTGAGCGTGCTCAACCTGCTCGGCCGACTGCAGCGCGAGGACCACCTCGCCGTGCTCTACATCACGCACGACCTGGCGACCGCGCGGCACTTCTCCGACGAGATCCTGGTGCTCTACCGCGGCCGGGTCGTCGAGCGGGGCCCGTCGGACGCCGTCATCCTCGACCCGCACCACGACTACACCCGGCTGCTCGCCGAGGCCGCCCCCGACCCGGAGCGCACCGAGCGCCGGATCACCGCGGGGCCGCCGCTCGACCGGACGAAGATCGACAACACCACCTGCTACGACCACACGGTCGGGGACTGGGTGTCGAGCGAGCCCGCACCGGTCGGGGCGCGATGAGCGACGGGTCGACGTTCGTCGACTGGGTCACCGACGGGTTCGCGGCACGGTTCCGGGTCGGTGCGGACCAGCCCGCGGCGCTCGTGTCGTTCGTGCCGGCCGGCGGAGCGTCGGCCGGCGGAGCGCTCGCCGGTGGCACGCTCGCTGACGGGCCGGACGACCCGCAACCGCTCGTCGAGCTGACGACGATCGGGCACGGTCGGTTCCCGGGCGGATTTCGGCACGTGGACTCCACGATCGGTGCGCGACTGCGCCCCGTGTCGCACCACGTGCACGACGACGGGACCGACCTGTGGTTCCGGATCCTGCAGACGGACGCGGCCACGGGCCTCCAGGCCGAGTCGGTGTTCCGGGCACGCGCCGGCGTGCCCGCGTTCCAGACGTGGACCGAGGTGTCGACCGAGCACGGTGAGCACGTCGTGGACTTCGTGTCCTCGTTCGCGACCGGGGCGTTCCTGACCGACTCGGGTGCCTCCGTCGACGAGCTCGCGCTCGTGCACGCCGACAACGACTGGGCAGCGGAGAGCCGGTGGCGGACCGATCCGCTGCGGTCGATCGGGCTCGCGGCGATCGACCGGGAGGCCCAGCACCACCCGCCCCGCAGCCGCGCCGTCGTGCAGAACCGCGGCTCGTGGTCGACGGGTGAGGCGCTGCCGATCGGGGTGCTGCGGGCGGAGGACGCTGTGTCGTTTCCGTACGCGCTCGTCTGGCAGGTCGAGCACAACGGGCCGTGGCTGTACGAGCTCGGCGAGACCCGTCGGCACGCGTACCTGCTGCTGAGCGGCCCCACGGACCAGGAACACCAGTGGACCACCGTCGTCACGCCGGAGCAGCCGTTCACCTCGGTGCCGGTCTCGGTCGGGATCGCCGGGTCGATCGACGACGCCTTCGGGGTGCTCACCCGGCAGCGTCGGGCGTTCCGGCACGTGCGGGAGGCCGACCGTGCCCTGCCCCTGGTGTTCAACGACTACATGAACACGCTCATGGGCGACCCGACCACCGAGAAGCTCCTGCCGCTGATCGACGCGGCCGCCGACGCCGGAGCGGACCTGTTCTGCATCGACGCCGGCTGGTACGCCGAGGGGCACTGGTGGGACACCGTCGGAGCGTGGGAGGAAGCGGCGTCGCGGTTCCCGACGGGGCTCGGGGCCGTCATCGACCACATCCGTGCGCGCGGCATGCAGGCCGGCCTCTGGCTCGAACCCGAGGTCATCGGCATCCACTCGCCGCTGGCTTCGACCCTGCCGTCGTCCGCGTTCGTCGAGCACCACGGGGTCCGGGTCGCGGAGCACGGGCGGCACCTGCTCGACCTGCGCTCGCCGGAGGCCCGCGCACACCTCGACTCGGTGGTCGACCGGCTCGTCGGAGAGCTCGGCGTGACGTTCTTCAAGATGGACAACAACACCATGGCGGGGCCGTTCGCCGGGATGCTCGACCACGAGCGGGCGCTGCTCGACTGGCTCGACGCGGTGCAGGAGCGGTACCCGGCACTGCTCATCGAGAACTGCGCCTCGGGAGCGATGCGCGCCGACTGGGCCATGCTGTCCCGCCTGCACATGCAGTCGACGTCGGACCAGCAGGACCCGGTGTTGTCCGCCACGATCGCCGCCGCCGCTCCCGCTGCGATGCTGCCCGAACAGGCGGGGAACTGGGCGTACCCGGCGCCGACGATGGACCCGGAGCTGTTCACGCTGTCGCTCGTGAACGGGGTGCTCGGGCGGATGTACCTGTCCGGGTACCTGAACGAGATGTCGTCGTCGCAGCGTGCGGTGGTCGGTGAGGCGATCGCTGCGCACCGGCAGATCCTGGACGTCGTCGAGGCGTCCGTCCCGGTCTGGCCCCTCGGGCTGCCCGCCTGGGAAGACCCCTGGACCGCACTCGGTCTGCACGCCGCCTCGGGCGACCTGTACCTGTCGGTGTGGTCGCTGCCCGGTGCGTCGGCGTCGGTGTCGTTGCCGCTGCCGGCGTTCGCCGGGCAGGCGGTGGTCGTCGAGCCGCTGTTCCCGACGGCACTCGGGTCGTGGTCCGTGGCGTGGGACGCCGCTTCGGGCTCGCTCGAGGTCGCGAACGGTGGATCGACCCCCACAGCGCGGGTGCTCCGCGTCCGGTCGCAGGAGGCGGACGCGGGGGCCTGAGCGGGCGCGCGTCGCGATGGCAGGGCGCGCGCTGGAGCGGACGGGAGGCACGGTGCGGGCAGGCACCGTGCCTCCCGTTCCGTCGGTGGTCGCGTCCACGGCGCGGGGGACGAGCGTTCGTGTCCGCGCGGTGACGGTTCTGGTTCAGGATCCTCGGGGATCGTGAACCAGAACCGTCACGAGCGCAGCAGGACGGGATTCCCGCTCGTGCACAGCGCCGTAGGATCAGAGCAGGGGAGCTGCGGAGAACCGGGGGAGTCGAGCGTGAGTGCACCGATCTGGCTGATCGCGATCGGCGGGGTGTTCGTCGTCCTCGGCGGACTGGCGTACGCCGGACTCTGGCGGTCGTGGATGCGACGCAGCACGCCGGCGATGCCCTTCGGCTTGTTCTGGCTCGGGCTGGCGCTGGCATGCGAGGGCGTCGCGGCATTCTGCTTCAACGGGCCTGTGGGGCTCGCCCTCGTCCTGATGGTGGCGTTCGTGCTGTGCGGCGTGCTCGGGATGTGGTTGCTGTTCGATGGTGCACGGTGGGCCACACCGCGGTGGTCGCGACGGGCGGCTCGCCGATGAGCTGGCACGTGCCGTGGGACCCTTGGCCCGACGTGCGCTGGGATGCGCTCGCCATCGTCGGCGGTCTCGTGCTCGAGGCACCCGAGGGCTGGACGGTCAGCGAAGTCGGATCCGGCGTCCGGCTCGAGCGAGAAGACGACGCGCTGTCCATCGACGTGCGGCGAATCTCCGGCGACCCGGCTGCCGAGATCATCCGCCGGGTCGAGGACCGACCGGACGCCCTGGTGCTCCAAGCCGCGGCGGACCACGTCCTCGTCGCCTTGCCCGAACCGGACGACGTCGTCATCCGCGATCTCCGGTTCCTCCGCGAACTGCGGGTCCGGATCGCGGTCGAGTGCTCCGCCCGTGACTGGCCTGGAGCCGGCGCGGTCGTCGACGGGCTGCTCGACTCGCGGTGGCGCCGTCCCCTCGACGAGCCGCCGGCCGGGAACGCAGCGCTCGCCGCAGCCGCCGGCCCGGGTCCGACCCTGCCGTGGCGCACTCCGGACGGGGTGCTCGACCAGCTCGTGCGGTTCCGCGACCGCGGCCTGGTGCCCGCAGCGGCGCGACGCTCGGGCCCCGGGGCCGCCGCGCGAGAGCTCGGATTCGTCGGGCGGTTCGGCGGCCTCACCGACAAGGGCGAAGAACTGGTCAGCCCGGTGGTCGATCACGATGCGCTGCTCGTCGTCGAGTCGAGCGACCCCGCGAGCGACGCTCCGCCACTGAGCTGGGCGTGCTGGATGCAGGGCCAGAAGTGCGTCGTGCGTGTCGGCCACGAGGACGGGTCGGAGTCGCTCGGTATCGTTCGTCCAGGCTCCCTCGTGGCACACCTGCTCCGGTGGCTCGACGTCGGCCCCGTCGACTCGGTCGGCTTCGACGAGCCGGTGACGATCACGACGGCGCAGTACGAGGACCGCTCCGGTCCGTGCCCCAGCGACGTCGAGTGGTTCCAGCGCGCCTGGGCCGCACCGCGGTGGCGGTCCGTGAACGGCTGGAGCCACCAGGCTGGGAAGGGCGTGCACGGGCTGCTCGTTCCGGGTGTGGGGGCGCTGACGAGGGAAGGCGGTGCTGAAACGATCACCCTGCGTCCGGAGCGCACCGCCGTGATCGTCCGGAGAGCCGTCGAGGGCGTCAACGCCTTCGCTGCGGTGACCAGCGGCACCTGACGACGGCGCGGTTCAGGGGAGCAGCTGGAGCTCCATCGCGCGGGTGACGGCGCGGGTGCGGTCGTTCACGCCGAGCTTCTCGAAGACGTGGCCGAGGTGCGTCTTCACCGTGGCCTCGCTGAGGAACAGCGCGCGGCCGATCGCCGGGTTGCTGTTGCCCTGGGCGACGAGGCGCAGGACATCGAGCTCGCGCGGGGTCAGCGACGGGCCGGCCGCGGCGGGGAGCGAACCCGTCGCGCGGCGGACGAGCGCTGCGGCCGCCGAGGGAGCCAGCGCGGTCTCGCCCCGTGCGGTCGCCCGGACGCCGGCGAGGATCTCGGACTCCGGGGCGGCCTTGAGCAGGTAGCCGGTGGCGCCGGCCTCGATGGCGGCGAGGATCTGGTCGTCGGACTCGTACGTGGTCAGGATCAGGACGCGGACGTTGGGTTCGGCGGCGAGGATCTCCGCCGTCGCCGCGTCGCCGTCGAGCACGGGCATCCGGAGGTCCATGAGCACGACGTCGGGGCGTTCGGCCAGTGCCACCGTCACCGCGGCGCGGCCGTCGCTGGCCTGGCCGACGACCTCGATGTCGTCGGCGTCCTGCAGCAGGGCCACGATGCCCGAGCGGACGATCGGGTGGTCGTCGGCGACCACGACGCGGATCACCGGGTCACCTCTGCCACGGGGTGACGATCGACGGCCGGGAGGCTCGGCTCGGGTCCGGTGGGCAGGCTCGCGTCGACGACGGTGCCGCCGCCCGGGGTGCTCGTGATCGTGCAGGCACCGCCAGAGAGCGCCAACCGTTCGTGGAGGCCCCGGAGACCGTGCCCGGCCGTCGGGGCGCCGGTGTCGAACCCGACGCCGTCGTCGGTCACACGGACGCCGACCCGTTCGGGCGCGTGCTGCAGGACGATGCGGACCGAGTCGGCGTCGGCGTGGGCACGGATGTTCGCGAGGGACTCCTGGACGACCCGGAGCAGCACGACCTGGGCGTCGCGGTCGAGCGGGCCGTCGGTCGCGTCGACGGCGACGGGCGTGCCGGTCTCGCGGGTGTAGCGCTCGGTCAGGCGGTGCAGGGCCCCGGCCAGACTGCCGCTCGTGGCACCGGCGACCCCGGCGGCGATGAGGGCGCGGGAGTCCTCGAGCGCCGCTCGTGCCGACTCCTCCAGGACCCCCAGCCGTTCGTCGAGCGCGGCACCGCGGTCGTTCGCCAGGTCCTTGCGGGCACGTTCGGTGAGCATGACGATGCCGGCGAGGTTCTGCGCGACGGTGTCGTGGATCTCGCGGGCCAGGCGCTCCCGTTCGCTCGCGACTCCGGCGCTGCGATGGGCGTCGGCGAGGGACTGCTGGGTGGCGCGGAGTTCGTCGAGGAGCTGGCGGCGCTCCTCGGACAGGCCGGCGACGCTCGAGATCCACACGCCCATCGCGCAGGCACCGATGACGCTGATGCCCTCGATGAGGACGGTGCTGACGAGGGCGTCCGGGCCGCCGGAGACCTGCAGGCCGATGCCGCTTGCGACGCCGACCGCGACCGAGAGCAGGACGGCGGTGCGGACCCGTTCGGACTGCACCCAGACGAGCGGGAACGCGATGCACTGCACGAACGCGGTGCTCGGCACGACGGCCGGCAGCACCAGGGCGGCGACGAGGACCAGCGGCAGGAAGGCCGCGGCGGCACGGGGGCTGTCGTAGCCGCGGTGCCCGAACACGGCGTAGGCGACGACGAGCACCACGACCGCGGCGTCCGCCGGCCAGCGGATCGACCACGGGGACCACCCGAACACGGTGATCACGGCGGTGAGGAGCATCGTGCCCGCGAAGAAGACGTGCAACCACCGGTTGCGCATCCACGTCTCGCCGTTCATGTGCCCAGCATCCCACCAGCGGGGCGCCATCAGGCGTCCTTGCGGTTCCACCGGAACGTCAGCAGGCAGGCCACCGTGCCCAGGACCAGCCACGCTGCCAACACGAGGGCTCCGAGGCCGAGGCGCCACGCGCCTCCCGGCTCACCCGACTCGAACGCACCGGGCAGGAAGACGGAACGCATGCCGGACGCCATCCAGCGCAGGGGGAAGACCGACGCGACGTCCTGCAACCAGGTGGGGAGCTGCGTGAAGGGCAGGTAGACGCCGGAGATGAACTGCAGCACCAGCACGATCGGGACGATGGTGGCGGTGGCGCGCCGGCCCTCGCGGGGGAGCGCCGAGACCGCGATGCCGAGGACGCAGCTGGTGGCGATGCCGAGGACCATCACGCCGGCGAAGACACCCCAGCTGCTCGCGTCGGTCGGCAGGTCGACGCCGAACACCAGGCTCGCGATCGCCAGCAGCAGGGCGGTCTGCACGAGCGTGGTGACGAGGACCATGCCGATCTTGCCGACGAAGTACGACAGGACGGGCAGGGGTGTGCCGCCGAGGCGCTTCAGCGTGCCGTCGCTACGCTCGCCCGCGATGTCGACGCCGAGGGACTGCGTGCCGGAGAGCAGGATGCCCGTCGCGACCAGGCCGGGAAGGTAGTAGGTGGCGTAGTCGACGCTGACGAGTCGTCCGCTGCTTCCGACGGCGCGGATCGGGTCGGCGTCGGCGAAGGCGACCGAGAACAACGCCAGCATGATGATCGGGAACAGGAACGTGAAGAACACCGCGTCCGGGGCGCGGAAGTAGGTGCGGATCTCGTACGAGATGCGGCTGGTTGCTGTCTTCACTGCTGTCCCACCATGTCGAGGTAGACGTCCTCGAGGGACGGACGGATGACTTCGAGGTCGTGCATGGGCGTCGTGCTGCTGCGGATGAGCGCCGTCGGGTCGGTCGTGCGCTCGTCGTGGTGTCCGCCGTCGTCGTCACGCCAGCGGACCCGGGGCGTGCGGGCCTCGGCGCCGCCGATCTCGTCGATGGGTGCGAGGTCGAGGAGCTTCCCGTCGGCGATGACCGCGGCCCGGTCGGCGAGCTGGGCGGCTTCGTCGAGGTAGTGCGTGGTGAGCAGGATCGTCGTGCCCTCGTGCTGCACCTGGCGCAGGAGGTCCCAGAACTGTCGGCGGGCCTCGGGGTCGAAGCCCGTGGTCGGTTCGTCGAGGAACAGGACCTCGGGGCGGCCGATGATGCCGAGGGCGACGTCGACGCGGCGGCGCTGGCCTCCGGACAGTCGACTGATGCGGGTGTTGCGCTGCGTCTCGAGCCCCGTCGCGGTGAGGAGCTCCTCGACGCTGCGGTGCTTCGGGTAGAGCGTCGCGAAGTGGTTCAGCTGCTCGGCGACGGTGACGTTCGGGGACTCCGCGCTGGTCTGCAGGACGATGCCGATGCGTGCGTTGTGGCTGCGGCTCGTCCGTGCGGGGTCGTGGCCGAGGACGCGGACCTCGCCGGCGGTGCGGGAGCGGTACCCCTCGAGGATCTCGACCGTCGTGGACTTGCCGGCACCGTTGGGGCCGAGGAGGGCGAAGGTCTCGCCCCGTTCGATCGTGAAGGAGACGTCGTCCACGGCACGTTTGCCGGTGGCGTACTGCTTGCCGAGGTGCTGGACCTCGATGGCGGGGGACTCGGGCATGGGTCCAGCTTCGCCGCCGGGTGGCCGTGGGGGATCGGCCGGGGCGGTGGTCTCGGCATCGTCCGATCGGGGGATGGTGCCGGCGGGGGAGGTGGTTCGGTTTCCGGCCGGTGACGGTTCTGGTTCGCGATCGTCGGGGATCGTGAACCGGAACCGTCACCGTCTCAGTACTGCGGGCGGATCCAGTCCGTCGGTTGCACGAAGCGGGCGCGCGGCAGGACCTCGTCCGGCTCGGCGGTCCGCACGCTCGTGATGATCGTGTCCTCGCCGTACTCCGACAAGCGGCGGGCGATGCCGTCGCGTTCGTCGATCACCAGTGTCGCGCGGGTCGCCGGGTTCTCGCGGTGTTCGAAGGTCACCAGGATCGAGTGTTCGCCGATGTGCTGGACCAGGATCGGGTGGAAGCTCTCGGGGCCGCGGCCCCATCGGAGCATCAGGTCGGGCACGGCCATCCGGACGACGGGATCGGAGACCATGCTCCGGGCGAACGAGATCTCGTCCGGACCGTCGTCGGGGTCGTGCAGCACGCCCTCGCGGTAGGAGACCGGCTTGGCCCGCTGGCGCACGAGAGTCCAGGTCTGCGCGGCCTCGTCGATGTCGACGCGGAACTGCCAGTACTTCTGCCGGGACTCCTGGTGAACGCCCTCGAGGACGTACCGGGCGGGTCGACGGAGGGCGGCGAGCTCCTCGGCGATCGCTGGACCGTCGGACCGGGTGAGGAGTTCGTCGAGACGCACGGTGCCAGCATGGCGCACCGTGTGCCGTGGACCGCGCCCCTGACGGGCGGGAGGCGCGGGGCGGGGTGGTGCCGGGCCTCCAGGCCGTGGGGTGGTCGCGTCAGGTTGCGTCAAGCAACGTGCGCGTAGACCGGGAGGATGCAGGTCGTCGGAGTCGAACAGTTCGGAGGGCCCGAGGCCCTCGCCATCCACGAGGTGCCGGAGCCGCACGCCGGTGCGGGATCCGTGCGGATCCGGGTGCAGGCGTTCGCCGTGAACCCAACCGACACGGGGGTGCGCGCCGGGCAGCGGGACAACTCGCAGGCCTCGCCGCCGTACGTGCCGGGGATGGACGCCGCAGGCGTTATCGACGAGGTCGGGCCCGACGTCACCGGATGGCAGGTCGGCGACGAGGTCATGGCGATGGCGCTGCCGCTCAGTGCCCATGGTGGTGCCTACGTGCAGGAACTCGTCGCGCCGGTGGGGTCGTTCACGCGGATTCCTCGCGGGACGTCGATCGAGGCTGCGGCGACCGTGCCCATGAACGGGCTGACGGCGTTGCAGATCCTGTCGCACGCCTCCCTCGCGCCGGGGCAGACGCTCGCCGTGACCGGGGCTGCTGGGCTGCTCGGGAACTACGTGGTGCAGCTGGCGAAGGCCGCCGGGCTGACCGTGATCGCGGATGCTGCTCCGGCGGACGAAGCGCTGGTGCGGTCGCTCGGGCCGGACCACATCGTGCCTCGTGGTGATGGGTTTGCTGCCGCGGTGCGCGAGCTCGTGCCGGAGGGGGTCGATGCGCTCGCCGATGCTGCGGTGCAGCGTGGGGTCGTCGTCGATGCTGTTCGAGACGGGGGAGTGTTCTTCGACGTGCGTGGGTGGCAGGGCGACGGGGCTCGCGGAATCGAGTTCGTGCAGGTGATGGTGTTCTCGGAGTACCGGTCGTTCGACAAGCTCGAGCAGCTGCGGCACGCGGTGGAGAGTGGGACGTTGACGCCGCGGGTCGCTGAGGTGCTGCCGGCTACGCGGGCTGGGGAGGCACATGAGCGGTTGGAGGCTGGGGGGACGCGAGGGCGGTTCGTGCTTCGCTGGTAGAAGCTGGCCGGTCCACGAGACAAATCAAACTAGACCGTGCCCGGGGCCGAAGCCACTGGCGCCGAAGGCAGCGTCCACGAGGATTCGGATGCCGCCTACTGCTTCGCAGATTGTCTGGTTCCGTCAAACCGGAGCCCACCAACAAGCCGATGGCGACGCTGTCACAACCTCCGCCCCGTCGGCCCTTCCTGGTGACACCGTCGCGCCGAGAGCAACCTGCAACTGCGCGGGCTATCCTGCAGATTCGAAGCATGCTTTGAGCCCCCACTGCTCGTCGGGAGTGCGACTGGCGCTCTGAGAAGGCAAGAACCTGCGGAAGTGAAAGCGGTCATAGCGTTGGACCCGGCACACCCCCACCCGGCGGAACGGGGTGCTGCGGCTGAAGAGTGCTACCGGGTGCTCGTCCCTGTGGGCTCGAGGCTCTTCACCAACACTTCAATTCCGTGCATGCCCGGTTCTCCGCACGCGAGGGCATAACGCGGCACGGCCTACACCCCTCGGAGCTAACTCCCCCGCACTCCCGCCCGGACAAGTGGGCAATCGAGCTCTGCGCTGCGGTGAGGATCTTTCAACCATTGCTTGAGGCGTAATGTCCAAAGAGGTCAGCATGCGGCTCACCCGTCACAGGCTATTGACAGTTAACGATTTTACGAAGTCGACCTGAGTTACACGGTTGAGTTCCGAGATTCTCCCCGTCACCGTTCCAAAAAACCATACTCATTGGCTATTGAGGGCGAGCCGAATCGGTCTATGAGATCGACGCTTCCCATGATGGCTTGACATCGCGGTCGAGGTAGAGGTGAGTGGACGGAGGAACAATGCGTACGGCCGCGTAGCGCGAACCTATTGAATCCGCCCTGCGTGCCTCACGCGGACTGCATCTGCCTTCGGAATGCCAGATTCGTACAGCTACCAATCCAAGGGGCACATCTAGTCGCTGAAGCGTTCGAAATGCGAGCATAATCGTTAGCGATCCACTCCCCGCGGCGTCCAAGTTAACTCTCAGGGTGGTATTCTTTCAGGCTGCAGAATATCGCTCGCTGGCGCACCCCGTCTCAGGCCTGGAGAGCACGAAAGCTGTCCGCAACGATCTCCTCACAGAATGAATTAAGGTCACCTTCATCGAGGGAACGTGCATCGATGAATGCCAAGCGACGCCTTAGCCTCGCTGTTGCATCGCGGATCAGAGAGCGACGTGCAACCGTCTCAAACGAAGAACGCTTAACGACGGACGCCGCAAGTGCTCTTACTAGCCTCGGATCGCCCCCGATGGTTCGCCGCTCAAGGAGTTGATTCAAGTCACTCTCGGAGAGCTCCCGTAACAACTCACTTCCCGTCCCAAAGACGACGGCCTGCCACCACAAGCGGCTCCACGTGTGCCGAGTGAGGTCGCTCGCTATCCAACGCTCGCGGTTCTGCTGGCCGAATCGCCAAAGGGTCACGTCCGGCAAGAGCACGCAAGCTAGCCACGTCCATCCACCGCGAGAACCTGCCTCGACCCAAGTAAGATCTAGGGCCCCCTTCAGTGCATCGGCGGCCTGCCGGTCAAAGGAGATTCGAGAAGAAGCACTCGCCTGATTGGGGAGACCGAAGTCTCTTGCGATCGAGAGCACCCCTTCGCGAAGCACTTCCATATCATGTTCTGTCGCCCGGCGTCCACCGACGGGAGCGAACAGCTGTTTACGATGGCTCAAAGCGGGGGTGATAGGAAGCGGGGAAGTTAGCATCTCGACCGCGACCGGATCTGGAAGTCGAGGAAGGAGAAGAGTCATACAAATCTCCTGCCGAATCCGTTCGCGCGAGCAAGACTGGAGAGGCGAGAACGACGATGGGTCAAATCTTCTTCAAGGGATGCAGGTAGGACTCCCTGGGAGGACGCCATCTGCACATAACGAAAGTAGACATTCCCGATCGAGTCGGGTGCGAAACTGGCGAGATCATTATTGACGGCCGCAACAAGCGCCAGCTCCAGCATGGCTTCAGCAACTTCGAACTCGACGGTTGTGATGAGAGCCTGTTGAGCGACGGTCGGCTTCTTGGCTGCAATGGCCTTCAGTAGTTCTTTATCGCGCTCATTTATTAGTAGGAGGAAGGTTCCGAGGAACGGCAAGTCTAATTCTTCCGAAGTCTGCAAATGCCAGCTGGCAAAAGGTCCGATTGACGTGCCGGCAAAGTCAACGACGCTGGTTGGGAACATAGATGCATCACCGGCGAGGCGAAGCACATGAACGTGCTCAGCGAGTATCGAGCCAGCTTTGACGACGATGCCAGGACGCGGATCACTATTCCTTGCCGCAAGAGAAACGGTTGTCCGGATCTTTAGCGCCCCTCCGATCCGCTCTCCAGGGAGAGTCACGTGCATCGTCTGGTGGGCACTTGCCAAGCAGGTTTGGAGAACTTCGGTCATGCCCGTATCGGTTGACGTGCACGAGACCGTGAGCTTCAACTTCACGTTACTGGAGAGACCGGAGTCGGCAAGCATCCCTTGAATATCGAGATCGATTGTCTGCAAGAGAACAATGTCGGACTGGGGATCCCAGCCCTCGACCCAATCCTCAAGCGGGACGCCGTTGTCGGAAAACCAACCCTTAAAATTGATCCGAGGCGTTGTCGGAACCGCGTACGGTCTCACATCAGCCATCTGTGTTCACCTCGCGAAGGAGCAGTCGCACAACAACGTCGGAGACAAAGGACCCGACGAGGAACACGGTCTCTGGAGTGGACTCTTCAATCTTAAGTTCGCTGGTCGAGCTCAATTGTCTCCCATCGAGCGTCTCCCAACCTAGGATAGAAGGAACACCCTCGCCGGCAGGTGGTTCCGACTCGCGCGTTCCGCCTTCCAAGACCACACGAATTTCGCCGCGCAGTGTGTAGTCCCCTTCCCGGTGGGCAACTTCAACTACTCCGTACACGGCGGGCCGCCCTTCCTTGAAAAGAACCGACGGGTTGCCCACGATCTGAGATGAAGGGTAAGCGCCGCCACTCCTTGAGCTGCCGCCATGAGCAGAGTTGCCACTTCTCGGCACGACCGGGGTGGGGGTAGCTCCGATGGAAGCCACCGTTGGAACAAGTGAGGCCAAACGCGCCGCAAGCGCACCAAGTCCTTGAACAGACTCGCTTGCAATCGGAGTCTTCTCGTAGAGCGCTCGTAGACGCGCTGCGACCCAATGTCTTGCTCCGCGAACGACAAGTAGGTCATTCCTAGCGAGCCCTTGCTCAACCCAAGAATCATGTGTCGGTGGTTCCGCGTTGGCGAAGTGCTGGTCGGCCTCGCGAGTTGCTCGAAACACTGCCCCGAAGCAGAAACCTGGATCTATCTCCACTGAACTCTCTAAGTAGTCCACTACGAGTTCTGTTGCGCGCATGCGGGCCACATGGTGTGGTGCCCCGAAGAACGGCTTAGCAATGTCGGCCACCGATCCGCCATCAGGAGTCGAAGGTGCAAGAGTGGACGCAAATTGACCGGTCGGAAGGGAACCTCTACCATAAGCCTCGCCTCCTCCGCTTGCAATGGACTGCAAGGAAGAGACAAAAACCTTTAGGTGGGGAATTGCACTGGGGTTCGGGATACTAAGGCTTCGGCCGTCGAGATAGACGTTGAAGCTCATCGCGGGATCTGGCCCAACCATCTTTGGCCAGAGGTTCCAGAGGATAGCTGAAATAAGATGAGAGGCAGCTTCCTCCGCGCTGCGGTCTCGGGTTTCGCCCTCCACGGTCACGGTGCCGAAATCAGGGAGGACAACGACCACGTCGGTTCCGGTTTCGTGCTCGAGAAAGCCGGGGAAGCCCAATTGACCGGCGATGGAAACGGCGTCGTCATCTACAATCGGGTCCGGGATGCCGTCGTCAGATAGTGCACCGTACCAATGGCGGCCAGTGAACCGATGCAACCCCGAGTAGTATGCTGGGCCGAGCGCAGCCCCCATCAGTCGTCTTTCAAAACCATTTGAAGTGCGGATTCGGGAGTCGACGATGATGGTCGACGCCTGACTCACCCGATAGAAGATACCCTTCCCAAAGCCGTAGGTACCTCCACCATATTGGGAGTCCCTGGGCTCGCCGACGTTACGCAAGAATTGGACGAAATCGTTGCCGTCACCGTCTTTCGGCCGTTCGCTCGCACGGACTGGGCCTCGTAAGCCGTAGGTACCTCGGTCGGATATTCGCATCACCCAGTTTTCACTCTTCAACTCGAGACCGCTCGTGCTTCCCGGGGGAAGGCCTACGGATTGCCAAGCGGCAGCGAGGTCGCCGAGCTGACTGATGTGGATCCCAAAGCTCACCGTTTCGCCGGCGCGGGCATCCCAGCTGTTCTGGGCTGCCTCTCGTACCAAGATAGTCAGCTCGTCAAGTCCTGGACGCCCTAGCTGGTTGAGGATTCCACCAGCTGTTGCTGACCCCTCGGGGGCGAAAGGTTGTGACCACCACCTGGTGTTCATGCTTCGGACCGCAGATATTGCTCTAGAGCTGGGCGACTGAGTGAAGTTGACGATGGTCGGAGCATCTCGACGTCGACATCATAGTGAACGCCATGTATCCCCGGAGGAACCTTCGACGTGGTGAGGCGAGTCGTCTCGGCAACGACAGGAACAAGCAAAGCGGACTCCACGATGTACTTGGGCCCCGGGCTCATGCCCGAAGACCACCCTGCTCGCGCAAGAAGGGCATCGAACCCTTGGTCGCCGAAAGAGTCGCGCAGACGGTTGCTAATCGTCGCAAGTGATTCGCCGCTTGGGCCCTCCGAGACCGTCAATATGATCAAGTCGAGGCCATTACGGTCAATTTCTAGTTGCCTCAGACCATGTATTCGCACACTCGATCCATTTGGGCCCGTCGTTTTGACCTCTATGCAACGTCTAGGAAGCTCGAAGTCGTGTGGCTGGCCCAGAGGGCCAGTCCAGATATCGAAATGAGTCGCGCTCTCAACCCCTTGCATCAGGTTTTCAAGGACAAATAGTTCGCCGAAGAGCCCTATGCGGCGTTCTGCTGTCAGGGATCGAGAGAGAGCCATTTTGAGAAGCGAGCGCCAATCAACTAGCGCTGCATGCACCGCATGGGCGCGAATCGCTCGGCTCTCTTCTTCCTTGAGCACTGCACAAATCAGCGTGTCGAACTCGTCCGAGAGGGATGGGTCCGTCATGGCGATGTCAAGATATGTACTTGTTTGGCCGTTGAAGGAAAGAGTTCGTGAATGTTCAGACAGTAGGCCGTTGACAATATATACCGGCGCGTCGGTATCCTGTTCAACGAGCAGATGGCGGTATCCGCTAGCGTCGACTGCGAGTCTTGTTCCGTCGAATGCGCCTTCTAACGGGTAGGAGTTGAACATCAAGCTGTTCGGCCTCGAGAGCACACTCCAGATCGCGCGCAGGTCAACTGGCTGAAGGTGCATCTGATTCCTCCTCAGTGTCGTCCTCATAGGCCTCGTCGGAAGTCGGCTCCAAGGCTGAAAGGTCAACGGCGACGTAGGGGGCTTGGATCCGAGTTTTAGCTAGCGCTTCACCGGGGAAAACAAGTCCTAGCCCAATAACGTTTCGTGGTGCACCGAGCGGTTCGCGGTCCTTCGGATTCAACGGCGGGCTAACCTTGTCGATGACGTAGAGCACCAGCAAACCGCGCTCTCGATTGACTGGGTCGTCGTTGCGTTTCTTCATCAGCTCAGGTTCCGATAAAGCCTGGGCCTCTTTTGTGCTGATGCCAAGGTCGAGCGCCCGGTCTTGCTTGCTCATCAGCGTCTTGATGTCGGCCCGGCTTTTCCGAGCGTCGCGCAGTTTAGAACGGACAACTGTGGATACCCGGAGGCCGCTCAACTCTTCCTCAACGCCGTCGCCCTGGACGATGGCGACCGACCAGGTGCTAAGGGCTCGGCTTTCCGTTAGGTTCTGGTGTCGGATGTATTTGCTGATAAGGATTGGGTCAAGGTCAGGAGAGTCGGCGTGCACGCGGTACTGTTCCAGGAACTTCAGTACCAGTCTGGCCGGTACGTCTCGTATCAACACCCGTTTAGCATCGGCATCCGATGTGCCAAACTCTAGTGCCGCGCTAACAAGTTGACGTGTGGCGGCCTCGTTCATTTCCAGGCCTGCATGATCTTCCACGTCGAAGAAACGCGTCTGTAGTCTCCGCCCTGCGTACGAGATGAAGTGCGGTTGCGCGGCACCCATCTTCGCGGTTATTCGAAGCGCGGGGTGTGTTCGAATGCGAACGGCAAGATCGGTGGGGGTGAGGCCGAGCTTTTGGTATCCGTCGATATCGGATCGCATATCGGCTTCGACGGCTGCCAAATGCCTGAATGCGAGGCGTAGGGGCTCAGTCATCCAGATGCGCGGCAGATCTTCGTAGCCGGAGCGATACCCGAACCATCGCCCCATCTGAAGCAGCGTGTCGTAAGCGGATGCTGACCGAACGAAGAAGCTTACGACGAGTCCCTCGAGGGTGAGCCCGCGAGATAGTGTATTTCCCCCAACGGCAATTGCTACGACTGGATCATCGCCGTATACGAGGCGCTCAGTGCTGCGGTAATTGTCGAGAATGACGCGGTTCGCGGCAATTACCTGGGGAATTTGCTTCAGAACGTCGTCGAAGATGGGTCGGTCTGCACCATCTGCTAGTGGGACCGCACCTATCTCCCGATCCCACAATGTTGAGGCTCGAAGGCGGATCTCCGAACCTTCTTCGGCTATCGCTTTCGCTACCTCCTCCGCAAATGCCTCGAGCGGCTCACGATAGGCCTCTTGCACGTCTATCTTCAATGAAGTGTGGACCAGCATAGTGCTGTGTCCATGGTCGCCCCGGAGTCTGCGAATCGCCGTGGCCAACCAAAACCAAATGAGCGCGTCTTGGAGATCATCGGTGAGAACTGGGACAAATCCTGCAGCGGACGCCCCAGTTGGCCGTAGAAGGTCAACGTCATCATCCTTCACCACTCGAACCATGTCGTACCCGTCGACTCCATCCTCGTGATCCTCCCCTTCCACCGCGTCTCGGCCGAATATCCGCTCTGGGCCAAAGTACCCGTCGGGACGAGGGAGGTTAAGAATGAAATCGCGCGGATATAGGTCTTCGGAGGCGGGATCGATAAAGACGTTTGCGAAGGGCGTGGCCGTGTATCCAATGTAGGAGACCTTCGGACCAATTTTTAGCAAGTCGTTGATCAGCGGATTGATCGTCTTCGTCGCAACTGACGCTTGATCGGCTTCATCATCAATGATGAGGATTGCCTTGTCTGCGAGCGCCTGTTGCGCCGGTTTCGACGTGAGCCATTTCTTGAGCCGGCGAAGGACTGCAGCGTTTTTCTTGACGACGGCCACCACAGTTGTCTCGGGAGAGAATATTGCTAGCGGCCCGCCAGCAGGCGGGTGGAAATCGCGAGTTTCGTCCGTCAGCATGAGCCATTTATCGGGCAGTAGCGCTTCAAGCTTTTCATCCACGCGCATTTGTGTTTGTTTGCGGAGCCCATTGTGGATGCCAGAAAGTACGATAATGAGGCGATATTCCTCATCCGCCATTTTTGCAATGACGGAGATGAAGTTTGTAGTTTTCCCGGACTGCACATAGCCGACCACGAGCCCTCGAGACTTGAAGGATGGGTCGGTCGGCCTCGGTGTGTGCGCCACCACTATGTTCGAGGCGTTTTCGACTGACCGAATGCGACCCTCGTCCCAGCCGTCGGCGAGGAAGTCGGCTCGAACAGGAGGCCAGTAGACGGCGCTGTCGGATGGCCCGGGGTACCAGGGCACCATGCCAGCTGCAATGATCGCGGGCCCGCCAGCAGCAACCTTCGCCACGTCGGCCTCGTAACGGAGGGTGAGGGCTTCGACGGAGTCTTCGCCGAGGAGTTTGAATCGTGTGCGGGCGGCATCGATGTCGAACCGCTTCGCCCAGTCGGCGAAGACGGGATAGAACTCAGTCAGCTCGTCAGAGGGCATGGTCATGAGCGTCAACCTACTTGAGATTCGCTCGGTCTCGCAGTCCCTCGTTCGGTTGGCGTGCGTCGCTCGCGGGCGGATCAGCTGCCTGCGCTTGCCTCGTCGAGGGATTTAGCGGCTGAGGTGAGGCTTTCACTCTGAAACGGCCAGCGTCCGAGCGAGAGCTTCTCGCTCACGTTGTGGCGGCCGCCCCTTGGAGGAGCGCTTCGTTTAGCGGTCTGGATCGGTTCGGGCGGTCCGATGCGCTAGGCCATGAGGGCGCGGCGGGCCAGTAGTCAGCTGACGGCGCCGTCTCCTCGTCGCCTCGTCGCAGCCGTACGAGGCCAGACCTCTCGGTCGGGTCGGACCGTGAACTGAGGCCGAACGAAGTTGACAGGGGCCCACTTCGAGAGCGTTGCGCGGCGCGCCGGCCTCGGCTTTGTCGGCAGTGCGACCTAGTATCAACCCGTGCCAAAGCTTGAGCTCGTCGACCTGTTTGCGGGGTGCGGTGGGATGACTAGGGGGTTCGTCGAGACCGGCCGCTACTCACCTGTAGCGGCTGTCGAGATTGACCCTATGGCCGCGAAAACATACGCTGCTAACTTCGGCAATCACGTCTTCAGCGGCGACATTCGAGATTGGCTTAAGGGGCCGCTGCCCGAGAGTGCCGACGTAGTGATCGGCGGTCCGCCGTGCCAGGGGTTTTCTGCACTCGGCAAGCAGAATCCCCTCGATCCTCGGAATGTTCTCTGGCGCGAGTATGTGCATGCGCTTGAGCTGCTTCGGCCGAAAGCGTTCGTGATCGAAAACGTTCCGCAATTCTTGCGATCTCCGCAGTTTGCAGACTTGCTTCATGAGGTGCGTCCGGGGGGTGGCCTCGCGGACTACGAGATCGAGCCGTTCGTTCTGAACGCAGCTGACTATGGGGTGCCCCAGGCCCGTCGGCGAGTCATCGTCATCGGGCGTAGGAGAGGTTTGCCCGCCCTCGGTCAGCCGCGCGCAACGGCGGAGCGGACTACGGTCGCTGACGCGTTCCGAGGACTTTCCAGGAAGGTCGTGGACACGGATTTGCCAGCCGACAGGGCGCTGAGTAGGGGCCCGTATCGAACTGACGAGCTGCATCTGACGAGAAACCCGACTGATGTCTCGATGCGCCGCTATAAGGCGATCCCGCCAGGCGGCAACCGAAACAATCTGCCTGACGAACTTTCTACCCCCGGTTGGCGTAAGCATAGGACAGGGGCCGGTGATGTCATGGGGAGGCTTCGGCTGGACCGGCCGTCGGTAACTATCCGCACGGAATTCTTCAAGCCGGAGAAAGGGCGCTATCTTCATCCCACGGAGCACCGGCCGATCACGCACCTAGAGGCAGCTCGTATCCAGGGTTTCCCCGATGATTTTCGGTGGTACGGGAGTAAGACGGAGATCGCGAAGCAGATTGGGAACGCGGTTCCGGTCGGCCTTGCTCGAGCGATTGCCGCGCATCTTCTTACGTGGCTGGACCTTGAAATGTTTGACTTGAAGGAAGGGGTCCCTCCCCGGCTGGCAAGTTAGCCAGAGCGGGCCATCGGACTTGCCGGGGCCGCATCGTCCTACAAGTCTGTGCTCAGCGCGTCGATCGGGCCCCGGGTCCCCGACTGTGCCTCCAGGTCAGCTCGCACCGACGCGGATACCCCGAACAACAATGTCGCCACGAACCCGACGACGTACGCCACCACGAGCCCCGACCCGTACCCGAGTAGCGCCCACCCGTAGCCGGACGAGCCGTTCAGCAGCGGGATGAGCGACAGGTCCGAGGCTCCGATGGCGATCGCCCCGACGGAGTGCCCGAGCTGGTCGAACAGCCCGACGACCCCGCCGCCGAAGGCCCCACCGATGCAGGCGGTGATGAACGGCCGACCGAGGGGGAGTGTCACGCCGTAGATCAGGGGCTCACCGACACCGAGGAACCCAGTCGGCAGCGCACCCCGAATGGTCCGCACCAGTGAAGCGTTCGACCGGAACCGCACCCACAACGCGATGCAGGCACCGATCTGCCCGGCACCACCCATCGCCAGCACGGGCAGCAGCACGGTCCACCCGGTCTGGTCGATCAGCGTGGTGTGGATCGGGATGAGTCCCTGGTGCATGCCGGTCATGACGAGCGGCAGGAAGAGTCCTCGGAGCACGAAGCCGGCGAAGCCGCCACCGTTCGCGAGCAGCCAGGTCGCAGCGGTCCCGATCGCGACGGAGACGACTCCGGCGACGGACATCAGGATCCCCAGCGTCACAGACCCGGCGACGAGCACGGTCACCGTCGGCACGACGATGAGCGCGATGACGTCGGGCGTGACCCGGCGCATGAAGCGCTCGACGTAGGCGGCGAGGATGCCGCCGGCCAGCGCACCGAGCACACCGCCCTGGTCGGGAGCCAGGGGCTCGCCGAACACAGTCACGTTCGCGACACCGAGGCTATGACGGCGAGGATTCGGTCGATCGCGTCTGTCGTTGTCGCTCGAGCCAGGGGCGGAACTACGCGTGTTGATCGCCGTAGCGCTCCCGCAGCTCTTCGAGAACCACGGTCTCGAGTCTGTGGACGGAGCCGTCGATCTCCGCGGTCTTCACCGCCACGTCGATGAGATCTGCAAGATCACCGGTCTCTCCGTCGAGGCGTCGCCAGACGTCTTCGACATCAAGGTCGATGACGTTCGCGAACTGGTCATCGGTCAAGTCGTGCTGATCGTGCAGCTGCTCGACCAGCTTCCGCATGAAGAGCGCTTCGTCGTCGGTGATCTTCCCGTCCGCGAGCACCGTCATCCACGCGACCCACAACATCGAACGAGGGTGGTCACTCTTGGAGACGGCTGTGGTCGCTGTCTCGTCAACGCGGGCATCGTTCCGGAACACCGCGCGAGCGTGCTTGCCGGCGACGACGGTGGAGTAGTAGTTGATCGCTACCGACAACGGGACGCCGACGATCGGGATCCCGATCTTGATGACGTTCCGTTGCAGGAGGAACTTCCCGACGACGGGGAGCCCGCGAGCTGCCGCGAGCACGCCCTTCGAGTAGAAGGCCTTGATCAGCGGTCGGACCAGCGCGGGGACCGCCTTGACGACGCCCTCGCTCACAGCCTGTGCTCCGCGGATGGTGAAGGCAACCCGGATCAGCTTCCACAGATCATCCGGGTCGTCGACGTCGATCGGGACCCCGTAGAGGACAGCGATGTCGTAAGCGAGGTGCAACTGCAGGCGTGCGATGTACGCGACGTCGACGAGCAAGGTGACGCCCGCCGCCGGAAGCGTCAATGGTGAAGCGCCGCCCAACGTGCCGAGCGTGGCGACCATGGCGGCGGTGTAGGCGCCGGCCGAGATACCACCTTCGATCGCCGCGTAGCGAGCCGCCATCTTGATCCGCTGATCGACGATCGCGTCTGCGGGGACGCCCTTGTACCGCTCCTGGAAGTAGGCCGCATCGACTTTCTGCGTGTACGCGCCCAGTGCGTTGCTCAAGAGCTTCGAAAACCAGTTCCCCGACTTGATGTCGTCCCCGGTGAGGCTCCTGACGAAGTCCTTGAGTTCCTCGCGCTCGTGCTCGACCGCGGCGCGCTCTTCTTCTGTGGCGTCGATCTGGGCGGACTTCGTCATCGCGGTCTCCTGCGGAGGGTCGGGTTGGGACGGGGCCCTCCTCGGCAATACTGACGCATGCTCGTCCTCGAGGGGAACTGGATCAGCGTGTCGAGTCTGGTTGGCCCTCGATAAGAGTCATGTCTCTCGCTGGTCTGATGGGCGCTGCTGGGACGATCGCGGCCCATCTGTCGAGTTCGATCTCGACCAGGTGCGCAGCGTCCTCGGGATCGTCATGTTCCCAGACGCGGAGTACCCGCCAGCCCTCGGCGACCAAGATCGCTTCGTTCTGCGCATCGCGCTGACGGTTGGCCAGCAGCTTCCGGCGCCAAAGGTCGGCATTGGCCTTCGGGAGGTGAGCGTGCTCCTCGCAGTAGTGCCAGAAGCAGCCATCGATGAACACCGCGACCTTGGCGCGAGGGAAGACGAGGTCAGGCCGTACCCGACAACGCACGCTCACCCGCCGGTCGACGAAGAAGCGCCGCCCACGTCGGTGCAGTTCGCGGCGAACAGCCAACTCGGGCGCCGTGTCGCGACGACCGAATCGGGCCATGTGTCGTCGCCGCGCGTCATCCGCTTCCCAGTGCTCCATTGCCGGAATCTTGGTCGAAGGAAGGCGCCTCTCGGGGCGGGCGCGAGGACCAGTGGAATCGGAGTCAGCCGAGGACGATTGTGAGCGACTGGTCTCCCAACGCCGCCAAGGGCATGGTGAGTGCTCCGAGGATGGCGACACGATCGTCAGCAGGCAAGTCCCGCAGCGTGATCGCCACCTCCCCGCAGTACCTTCCCGCCGACGCCAACTGCACGGTGACGGAACCCGCCGGCCTCGACTGCCCACCCACCTCAGGCAGCGGCAAACCGACGAACCGCTCCCGCGAGTGCTCCAGCCGGATCATGGCCTCAGCCGCATCCGGCCGGTTCCGATCGGGGACCGCCAGCGCCTCGATGACCGCCGGGTGAACACCCGGAGCGGCTGTCCCGTCGAGCACGACGACGTCATCGAGCACGAACGACCCCAAGCGCGACCACGAGTGATCGGTCAGCGCCGGGTCCCCGACGTACACATCGTCCACGCCAGCATCGACGAGCGCCACAGCCTGGAACAACGGCGGCATGTTCCGGTGTTCCTCGACGGTCGGCAGCCCCTCGCCGAGCGGCCCACGCCGCACGGAGTCGCCGGCGATGAACGCCCCGACCCGCCAGCCGAACTGCCGAGCAACGGCGACCGAGGAGACCACCGAGGACAACGCCAGCCCGGTCCACTCCCGCGGGTAGAAGTTGTGGATCAGCTCGACGTCCAGGTCAGCGAACGGCGCCAGGTCGGCGGCCCGCAGCGCGCTCGCGTTGAGGGCGATCGGCAGAACGGCAGCGATCGAGCGGATCTGAGGAACCGAGAACCCGAAGTCGATCCGGACCCGCGCCACTCCGATCGACCGCAAGAACTCCCACGGCGAATCACCGAGCAGCCGAGCGGTGTTGGGGGAGACGTCGGCGACGACCGACAGCCCCGAGGACGCAGCAGCCGACACGATCGCGGTCGCAGCGGCCAGGGCACCCGAGGGCGAGTCCTCCGGGATGTGCAACGAGGTGAACGCGAGCGTCGCACCCGCTGCCGCGGCGCCCTCGAAGGTCGGACCAGCCGGCGGACCGTGCGCCAGGTACGCGCTCGCGCCCAACCGCATCAGCGCGCAGCTCCCACGGAGTCAGCTGGCGTGACCTGCACGTCGAGCGGGGCGTCCGGAGCGACGGGGTCGCCTGACGGCGCGGACGACTGCGCCTCCAGATCAGCCCGCACCGAGGCGGACACCCCGAACAGCAGGGTCGCCAGGAACCCCACGACGTAGGCGACGAGGAGCCCCGATCCGTAGCCGAGCAGTGCCCACCCGTAGCCAGAGGACCCGTCCAGCAGGGGGAGGAGCGACAGGTCCGAGGCGCCGATGGCGATCGCTCCGACGGAGTGTCCGAGCTGGTCGAACAGTCCGACGACCCCACCGCCGAACGCTCCGCCGATGCAGGCGGTGATGAACGGCCGACCGAGGGGGAGTGTCACGCCGTAGATCAGGGGCTCGCCGACACCGAGGAACCCGGCCGGCAGTGCACCGCGGATGGTCCGCACCAGCGACGCGTTCGACCGGAACCGCACCCACAGCGCGATGCACGCACCGATCTGCCCTGCACCACCCATCGCCAGCACGGGCAGCAGCACGGTCCATCCGGTCTGGTCGATCAGGGTGGTGTGGATCGGGATGAGTCCCTGGTGCATGCCGGTCATGACGAGCGGCAGGAAGAGGCCTCCGAGCACGAAGCCGGCGAAGGCTCCACCGTTCGCGAGCAGCCAGGTCGCAGCAGTACCGATCGCGACCGAGACGACACCGGCGACGGACATCAGGACCCCCAGCGTCACTGAACCGGCAACGAGCACGGTCACGGTCGGAACGACGATGAGCGCGATCACGTCGGGAGTCACGCGCCGCATGAAGCGCTCGACGTACGCGGCGAGGACGCCACCGGCCAGCGCACCGAGCACACCGCCCTGCCCGGGAGCCAGGGTCTCGCCGAACACGGTGACGTTCGCGACGCCGGCCGCGACGATGATGCCGCCGACCGCACCACCGAGGATGGGCGTGCCGCCGAACTCCTTCGCGGCGTTCATCCCGACGAACACGGCGAGCAGCGACAGGAAGCCGGACGAGAGCACCCCGAGGAACGGCGTCACGCCGGGCACCCACCCCAGGTTCGTCAGGATGCCGTTGATCCCGGCGATGAGCCCGCAGGCGATCAGCGCGGGGATGAGCGGGATGAAGATCGCGGAGATCTTCCGGATCGCGCGCATCGTGCGGCCGTCGGAACGGGACCGCGCGGTCGCCTTGATGGACGCACCGCGAGCAGCGAGCTCCTCGGGCGACGCACCAGGCCCACCAGCCGCAGCCGGCGGGGCGGTCGCGCGCAGGGCCTCCAGTCCGTCTGCCACGCGGTCGACCAGACCCGGGCCGAGCACGATCTGCAGGTTCGAGCCGGCCGCGATGGCGGCCATGACGCCGTCGGTGGCCTTGAGGTCCTCGAGCGCGACGGAGGAGTCGGACACGACCTCGACCCGCAGGCGGGTCATGCAGTTCTCGACGTCGGCGATGTTCGCGGAACCGCCGACGGCGTCGAGGATCTGCTGGGCGAGTTGCTGGGCATCGGGCATTGCTGTGCTCCTCGGGGGAAAGGAAACGGAAAAGGGAACGGGGTCTACAGCACGGCGCGCAACGAGCCAGCAGCAGCATCGAGGCGCTCACGGGCCGAAGCAGCGGAGGCGCCGGTCAGGATCACGGCGATGGCGGTCTTCACCTCGCCGTCCGAGGCATCGAGCGCTGCCTGGACCTCGGCGGGGGGAGCGCCGGTGACGTCCTGCACGAGCGAGAACGCCCGGGCGACGAGCTTCGCGTTCGTCGCCCGCACATCGACCATGCGGTTGCCGTACGTCTTGTGGCTGCGCACCATCGCGAGCGTGGTGAGCATGTTGAGCACGAGCTTCTGCGCGGTCCCCGCCTTCAGGCGGGTCGAGCCGGCGATGAACTCGGGGCCGACGACGACGTCGATGGCGATGTCGGCCTCCCGCCCCGCGGCCGAGTCCGGGTTGCACGCGACGGAGACCGACAGGGCGGAGCGGCGCCGGGCCTCCAGGATGGCTGCGATCACGTAGGGCGTCCTGCCGGACGCGCTGATCCCGACGACCACGTCGTCGGCCGTCAGGCCGAGCGCGTCGAGGTCGCGGACGGCGGCTGCTTCGTCGTCCTCCGCGCCCTCCACCGCGGTGGTCAGGGCGGGGCCGCCGCCGGCGATCACGCCGACCACCTGGCTCGGGTCCGTACCGAAGGTGGGCGGGCACTCGCTGGCGTCGAGGACGCCGAGCCGGCCCGGCGTGCCAGCGCCGACGTAGAGGAGTCGGCCGCCACGCGCGAAGGCTGCGGCGATCGAGTCTGCCGCCAAGGCGATGGCCGGGAGGCACGGCTCCAGTGCCGCAGGCACGCTGCGGTCTCCGGCGTTCATGCGCTGGGCAGCTTCCAGCGTGGAGATCGTGTCGATGTCGTCCAGCGAGTGGTCGGTCGCCTCGGTGGTGAGGGCCGCGAGTTCGTCGCGGAGGGCGTCGTGGGTTTCGGCGTCGTGGGTTTCGTGCGTCTGGTTCATGGTGGTGCTCAGTTCCGGTGGTGGGTGCGGACGGCGTCGCGGCTGCGCGCGAGGAGCGGCTGGGAGCGCTCGTCGGTGCGCTGCGCGACGACGATGAACAGGGTGTCGACGATGGCGAGCTGGCTCATCCGGCTGCCCATGGCCGCGGGACGCAGGGCGCTCTCGGCACCGGCGACACCGAGCAGGACGTGGTCGGCGGTGGTGGCGAGCGGGGCGGAGGCGTGGCCGGTGATCGCGACGATCGTGGCGTGCTGGGTGCGGGCGGCGTGGGCGACCTCGAGGGTCTCGACGGTGGAGCCCGAGTGGCTGACCAGCACCAGCACGTCGTGCTCGCCGATCACGCTCGCCAGGGTCAGGGCGTTGTGCGGGTCGTCGGCGATCGAGCTCACGATGCCGATGCGTTCGAGCTTGAGGTGCAGGTCTCGGGCGACGATGCCGCTCGCGCCGACCCCGTACAGGACGACGCGGCGGGCGTTGGCGAGTTTTCGTGCTGATTCGTCGAGTGCGTGCGGGTCGAGCGCGGCGCGGGTGTCGGCCATCACCGCGCGGACGTCCTCGGTGACCTTCGCGATGACGGTGGCGACGTCGTCGTCGACCGCGACGCCGGCGTGGATCTCGGTGGATTCACGCTCGTGGATCCCGCGTTCGACGGCCCGGGTCATGCTGCGCTGCAGGGCGGCGAAGTTCGCGAAGCCCAGGTGCTGGGCGAACCGGGAGACCGTGGCGGGGGAGACCCCGGCTCGGCCGGCGAGGTCGGTGGCGTTCGTGGTGGCCGCGGCTGCCGGGTCGTCGAGGACGGCGTCGGCGATGGCGCGCATGCTCGACGGCATGCTCGCCGACTGGGTGCGGACGAGGGCGAAGGCGTCGGCGCGCTCGGATCGCTCGGGCCGCTCGGTGATCGTCATCCCGCCATGAAAGCGTCTTTCGCAGGTGAGCGCCAGTGCTGAAAGTAAATTGCGTGTTACGTCGTTGCGCCCGACCTGTGTGCCAGCGGACTGACGATGGCGGCGATCACCACGGGGAGGACGAACGCCCACGACGCCGGGTCGGTGTTCGTCGACACGACTCCGGCCCATCCGGCTGGGTGGCCGGGACTCCCGCGACCGAACAGTGCTGCGACGAACAGGTAGAGCACGCCCGGCACAGACTGGAACCGGTCGCCGAGCACGGCGCGACTGACCAGTGCGAGTGCGCAGAACGCGATCGTGTTCCGGACGGTCGCGACCGCGGCCTCGGGTTCGGCGCCGACCGCGAGCCCGATGCTCGCGGTGACGGTCACCAAGGTGACCACCGCGATGACGGTGGTCAGCTCGAGCAGGTCCGTCCGCCGAGTGGGCGCTGGGAACGGTGCGCGGGTGACCGAAGCGCTCGTCGCGATGGCGATCACCAGCGGGAGCACGGCCGCGACGGGGATCAGTGCGAACGGTGCGCCGCCGCCGAACGAGGGGAAGAGCATGCCGATCGGGCCGAGCGCGATCGAGAGCACCGTCAGGGCGGTCGTGAGTCCGAGCAACGGCAGGGTGCGGTGGGCACGCAGCCACCAGATCACGAGGACGGCACCGGGATGTGGCCGACCGAGCAATCCGTCAGGCGGTCGATCGTCGCGGTGACCCACGTGGCCTGAGCGGGGGCCGGAGCACGACGGAGGGCTCGCAGAACGTCGGGGTCGTCCAGCTCGAGGGCGGGTTCCACCTGGTCGGCGTTCACGATGCCCTCGGCAGCGACGTCGATGAGCCATCGGTTGGCGACAGCGGCATCGTTGCGGCGTTCGGCGTCGTCCTCCTCGGCGCCGCAGTACGCCACCTTGGCGTCGCCGAGCAAGGAGGTGGTGATGCTGTGGAGCACGTCCGCGTCGGTCATCCGGACCTGGACGATCATGTTCAGGACGTCGGGCGACGACGGTGCGTTGCTCGCCCGGATGGTCGACGGCACCGTGATGCCCGAGCGGCCGAGGTTCTCCACGGCCTTCCGGATCACCGACTGCGAGTCGTCGGCGGTGCGTTGCTCCGGGAAGAGGCAGATCGTCGGCGCCGCGCCGCTGCAGATCGCTTGCGTTTGCGGGCGGTCGACGATCGGTGCCGCACCGAGGCCGGAGCCGGCGGTCAGCGCGACGAGGGTGATCACGGCGAACGAGCTCGCGCCTGTCGGGACACCGAACCGGTGGACGCTGTTGCCGCTCGAGCGTCGAGCGACCGCGATGACGAGCAAGCTGCAACCGGCGAGCACACTGAACGCCGTCGCGATGATCGGTGCCCGGACGTCGAGCGCGGTCTCGACCGAGCAGCAGTCCGCCATCACGAGACCGGCGAGGTACCGGAGTGGGAAGTAGTCCACGGACCAGGTGAAGCCGAGCCAGCTGTACGAGACGAGCAGGCTCAGTGGGATGGACGCCACCGGCGGAAGCCACCGCCCCAGTGCGAACCCGATGCAGCTGTGGAAGAACAGGATCCCCGCGAATGCCAGGCCGACGAGGGGCGACGGGCCACCGGGAGCGCCCCAGGTGTCCCGACTCATGAGTGCGACCGCGACGAGCTGGAGCAACAGACCGGCAGCCAGTGGTGTCCACAGGTGATCGGTGACGACTGCTGCACTGGGTCGGCTGCTGGACTCGATCACGGGCGCAGCCAGACGGAAGCGCTTCCCTTCCCAGGCGCCGGCCGTGGCCGCCACTCCGCACGAGAACACCAGGTAGATCGCGGAGCCGGCCATCGCCGCGGGCCAGTAGCCGGCGACGGTCGTCTCAGCCGCGAACTGCACGCTGTACGCGACGACGCCGAGCAGCCCAGGAACGAGGAGCCACACTGCTGCTCGGCTGCGCCACGGGATGATCGGGCGCATCAGTCGTCCTCGCTCGTGAACCGCGCGTACGAAGCGGTGATCGCCTCGGCGGGCGAGAGTCCTGTGGACGGCTCGGTGAACGCCCCGACCGAACCAGCGAACGGCACCCGGCCGTCGACGAGGACGGTCACGTGGTCGTAGGTCGCGGCGACGTCCTCGGTCTGGTGCGTCGAGACGACGACGGACACTTCCGTCGGCAGGTTCTGGATCACCCGAGCGAACCGCGCGCGCTGTGCCAGATCGAGTCCGGCCGTCGGTTCGTCGAGCAGGATCCACTGTGCGCCGGACACCAGCGCGCCGGCAATGCCGAGCCGCCGGATCTGGCCGCCCGACAACGACGACGCTCGTGCGTCGGCTCGGGTGGCGAGATCGACGGTGGCCAGGGCGGCCGTCGAGCGATCCCAGGCGTCGGCGCGCGACAAGCCCTTCAACCAGCCGCAGTACGCGACGTGCTCCCGGGCGGTCAAGCCGGGGGAGGCACCGCTTCGTTGCGGGAGCCACGCGACGCCGCGGCGGTACCGTCGGCGGCTTCCGCGTGCGCCCGGTTCCCCCAGTCCTTCGATGTTGATCGTCCCGGTGCGGGGGCGGAGCGTGTCAGCGACGAGTCCGAGCAGGGTCGATTTGCCAGCGCCGTTCGGCCCGAGCAGGACGCTTGCTCCGGTCGGGAACACTGTCGACAACTCCGAGAGCACCGCGTGGTCCCGCCGGTACCCAAAAGTGAGTTCGTCGATCTGTATGCCCATTGCACCCCCTTGAAACCTCGTACTGGTGTTTCACCGTACAGGGCAAAGGGGCACCGCAGGAGCACGAGGTGCGGCAGGCCTACTGAGTCAGCGCTGGCGGGCGGCTGCGTCGGTGGCCGCCTGCACGTAGCGTCGGCAGTTTCGGGACTGGTGGATGAAGAGCGGCGTGAAGACGATGGCCACAACGAGGAGCGTGCCGCAGAGGATCCGACTGAAGACGGCGGAGAAGGGGTCGTCGCCGACGAGGTTCGGGAGCTGCGGACCAACGATGCCGAGGCAGAGCAGCAGGAACTGGCCGAGGGCGATCGGCTGGTAGGCGCCGCGGAGACGGGCGAGGTCGAATGCCCGTCGTGCGAGGTCAGAATCGGCCGGTTCGATCGGGGCTTGCTTCGCGATGGCCTGCGCGAGGGTCTTCCGGCTGAAGCGCGAGAGCCCTTCGATAGTCGCCTGCATCTGCGGAGTGAGCCGGAGGGTGGTGGCGATGAGCGAGAACGCCCCGGCGAGTCCTCCGACCGCCACCGTGCACCCGACCACCACGATGGGCCATCCCGGGCCTCGGCGCGCGTCACCGAGCAGGATGACGACCACGACGCCCACCATGAGGCCGACGATTCCGCCGGCCAGGATGATCCAAGCCGTCCGGCGCCAGGCGCGGCTGGTGATCGCCTCGGGTGTCTCTGGCGTCTCCGTCGCGGTGGTCATACGACGGAGACCGGAGTGTCGGTGCGGCGTTCGTTGTCGGCCGTCGTGGCTTCCGCGTACCGCCGAGCTCGGCGGCCTCGGGTGACCAGCAACGGCGCGACGAACACCACTTCGATGACGAAGAGCGCCAGGACGATCCGGCTGAAGACCACATCGCCGCCATCGCTGACGACGCGAGCGAATTGAGGAGCAGCGACCATTGCGAAGAGCAGGAACCCCTGCCCCAGGAAGATCCCGTTGAACATCGCAGTCCCGCGGGCGAGGGTGAGTGCGCGGTGCTGCAGCTCCGGGCCCGCGTCGTCCGCAAGCGGAACACCCGAGCGGATGGCGCTCTTGATGACCTTGCGACGGTCTCTCGTCAGGTCCTCGGTCGCCTGCGTGATGATCGACGACGCGCGCGCACTGGCGGGGAGCAACGAGAGCATCCCGGCCAGGCCGACCAGCACGGCGACGCACGTGAAGATCGCCAGGGCGACGGTCCAACCGTCCTCGTCCCGCGAGGTTGCCCAACCTGCCACTGCCCCTGCGACCGCGGCGATCGACACGCCCAGGGCGGTGCGACGCCAGGCACGCCGGATGATTCGTTCGTCTTCCCCCACCCGCTCACCCTACGGGTCGGGGCACAGCCGCGTTCTGGAGCCGAGCGCCCGTCGGACGCTGGCGGTGTTGTCGAGGTGAGGCGGGCCTCCAGGCCGGACGCTGTCAGGCGACGCCGCGCCGCGGGCGGAAGACTCCCGCACGCACCAGCCACACGTAGAGCAGGCAGCCGATGCACACGTCGAAGACAGCGTTGAGGAACGCGGCGACCAGGGCGACTGCGGCACCGATCGGGGCGGCGTACGGCACGCCGAGCAGTGCGAGGAGTAGGGCGACCGCGGTCACGAACAGGCCGACCTGCTGGGCGAAGGTCGGGGGTTCCGGGGCCTCGAGTTCGGCGGGCGGGGCGAGGCGTGGACGGACGACCCGTCGGAAGAGTGCGCCGTAGGGGTGTCGGCGGATGCCGGCGATGCCTCCGACGGCGAACAGCGCGACGATGACCGCGAGCAGCACGATGCCGGCGACCCACGTCTCAGGGATCAGCGTGAGGACGATCGTCACGGCGAGGAGCACCGTGGTGATGGCGGCGCCGAAGCGTGGGGAGCGCGGGTCGATGCCGCGGTCGGTGTCGTTCGTGGTGGTCATCGGGACTCCTGGGTGCCGGTCGTGTCTGCGGTGCCTGCGGTTCCTGCGGTCAGGACGGTGTCGAGGGCTGCGGCGAGCTCGGGTGGGCGGGGTGGGCCTCCGAAGCGGGTGCGGACCGAGCGGTCGGCGTCGAGCAGCAGGACAGTCGGGGTCTGCATCACGTCGAAACGCCGGGCGAGCTCGGGGTGTTCGACGAGGTCCACCTCGATGCGGCGAACGCCCTCGTGCTGGTCCGCGACGACGGCGAGCTGGCGCCGGGTGGCCGGGCACCGCGCACAGGTCGGCGTGGAGAACTGGACGAACGTGGCGGCGGTGCCGTAGTCGGTGTCGAGCGCGAGACCGTCTGCGTCCTGCCTCGTCGACGAGGCGGTGCCCGTCGATCGGGCTCGACCGGTCCGGTGGCGGAGCAGGAGACCGAGGACCGTCGCGAGCGCGATGACCCCGACGAGCACGGCCACTGCGGTTCCGAAGGTCACACGGTGACGGTACGCGCAGCCGACGAACTGCTGTCGAACGTGACCGGATGTGACGCCGAGGTGTGCGAGTCGTGCCGGGCTTGGCAGGGGCTCAGTCCTCGGGGAGCGTGCGGACCCACTGCTCGAACGCGGCGGCGTCGTCGTCGCTGAAGACGGCGGAAGGCCGCGACTCGTCCTTCGCCGAGTGCAGGAACAGCGTGCCGTCGGCCATCCCCGGCGTCGCGTCGCTAAGGATGGACGACTTCGCCGCGACGCCCTTCCTGGTGAGGAAGGTCAGCTGTTCACCGTTCGTCGATTCTGCGATCGCCGCTTCACCGTCGAAGAACGAGGCGAGCTCCATCACCAGGAACGCGGTGGTCCCGTCCTGCGTGGTGAGGGCGACGGCCGGCTTCGTCCGACTCTTGCCGAAGGGGTGCTCGACGGCAGTGGCCGTGACTCCCGAGCCGGTCCACGGTCGCACCTCGGTCAGGGGGAGTCTGGCGGCGACCCGCGCCGCGGGTCGTCTCGGCGTGAGGACGGCCTGGAACAGCAACGTCCCGATCACGACCGCGAGGAACCAGGCGTACGGCGAGAACGTCTTCGTCGCGATGAGGACGAGGAAGCCGCCGAGGAACCCCGCCCAGACCAGGTTCGGCCACCACCTCGACTCCTGACGCAGGCCGAGCGGCCACAGCACGGCGCCGTACACGAGTCCGACGACCGTGGGGACCCAGAAGGCCGAGGGGCGGACGGCGCCGGCGTGGAAGTGCAGCCAGACGTCGACCCCCGCCATGACGACCGCCATGCCGACGAAGAAGACGCGCTGTGCGCGACGGTCCCGCTCGCGCGTGCTCAGTGCGGTCATGTCGTTCCCCCGTGGTGCTCGTTCCCCGTGCTGCTCAGTCAAGCAGAACGCGCTGTCATGGTCCCACCGCTCGGGCCGTACCCTCGGTCGGGTGACTGACGACGTGACCGCGGGCCGCTACCGGCACTTCAAGGGCAACGATTACGAGGTGCTGCTCGTCGCTCGTGACGTGGAAACCGAGGAGCCCGTGGTCGTGTACCAGGCGCTGTACGGCGAACGCGGGCACTGGGTGCGCTCGCTCGCCGAGTTCACGGCACACGTGACACGTGACGGGTACGACGGCCCGCGGTTCGTACCCTTGACCGACTGATCGCGGAGGCCGGACTGTTTGCCGGCCCGCTGAGAGCGCTCATGTCCGGCGGTTGGCGAGGGTTCACTGTCGGCTGGACTGTTCTCGGCGCACGGGGAACTTTGACGAGCGGGCAGACCTGACGGCGTCGCGCAGATTGGCGCCGTCCCCGACCGGGAAAAGCAGGGTGCCAAGGTGACCTACCCCGATCGAGGCGAGAACGACCACCTCGATGACGTGTGTCGCGAAGATCATCGCGGCGGCGCAACACGACGCAACCAGGAGCGGCCCGCTCACCGCGACGACGGCCTCGCGGAGAGGTGGCAAGGAGTTGCGCACAACGTGGGCGAAACCGAGCCTCGCGACGACATGGACGTGCGACCGTTGCGCCGACAGCAGGCCAATGGCGAGGAGATGACCGAGTTCATGGCAGAGATTTGAGACGAGAAACGCGAGCACCGCCAGCAACGGTCCGTACGTCGCTCCGCTGCCGAGAAGCGTCGCCATTGCGAGTGCGGTCGTCACCGTCAAAGGAAGTGCCGCAGAACCGACGACTGCCAGGACGAGGCGCACGTACACCGAGAATCTCTTCGCATCGCCAGAATCCACAAGCGCTCCCGCAGTGAAGGCCGTTCTCCATCGGCTCTCGCCTCCAGCGATGAATCCGTGGTCGATCGCTGCGCGACGCCTCGCGTTCGTGTCGGTCCGGAGCGACAGTGCGAACTCTTCACATCGAACGGCAGGGCCCTCCGGACTACAGCACGGCGGCAGCAGTCGGGAGATCATCGGGACGAGGTCAGTCGGATGCACGTGGTCACCGACCCTGCTACCAGCAGGCAGATACAGCAGATACTTCCGAGCACCTTCAATGGTCCAGCGAGCTGATCCAGATAGGAGATGAGGGAGCTGCATCCCAGGTACAGCACGGTCGTCAGCATCAGGCCGACGCTGCCTGACATGGGCTGTGTGTCGCTCCACGGGACGAGGGCGCCAGCGAGTGCCGCTGACAGGAAGAGCAGCGTCGCACGGAAGACCATCCCCGGGAGCTCGTCGAATTGGACGACGCCCAGGAGGAGGGCTGCGCCGCTCAAGCCTGTCCAGGCAAGGGCAGCGGCGACGATGTGCGCCACTGCAACGGGCGCGAACCACCACGTGCGGCGACGACCGAGCGCGGTGCCGGTCCAAGCCCATGGCAGGACGCGCCCCGGGCCGAAGAGGACGAGAGCACATCCCGCCGAAGGAACCGCCATGGCCAAGCCGTCGCGTACCTCTGCTGGAACGTTCGGCGGGAGCGCCCACGCCGTTGTCGCCAACAAGCAGATTGCGCCAGCAATCGCTAGGGAAGTCTGCGGCGCACGAATCATCACCAGGAGCTGAGAGAGGAAAGGCCCCTGCGGTCCACGGAGTATCCGATCGGCAGGGAGAAGCGCGAACGCGGACGGGACCGCCTTTGAAGTCGAGATCTTGCTGACTGCCCACACGAACACAATCGTCACGACGAAGTAGCTCACGAAGACCGGCCACGCCAGATCAGGCCTCCGGCTGGTCGCGACATCGCTGATCAGCCTTGGGAGGGACAATGCGGGCGCGTCATCGGTAGCCAAACCCGAGGGCGCGATGACGCCGGGGCCGAAAGCGACGAGCGCAGCGCCGATCGTCACTGCGCCACTGATCGTCGACGAGACGGCGAAGGGTGTTCGGAGCCAAGACTGCATCAAGCTCCCTACTGCGTGCAGCAGGCCTTGGGCGAGCGCTTCAACGAGAGCGACGCCCGCGAGAAGCGCGACCACGTATCGCGTCGCCTCGCTGAGGTCGAGAACACGACCTGCCACGAGCATCGCCGGGACGCACAGCGCCGTCGAGCCGATTGTGGTGAGCACGGTCAGTGGAAGCGATCTGCCGATTGCTCGAGCGCTGTTCGTCACCGGTAGGAGGCACAGAAGGTGGTCGAGGGCCGAGCCCGCTGGGGCAGTGAGCGCGAGGACGACCGTCACCAGCGCCGCGCTCAGCAAAGCACCACTCGCCGCGGTCTCCACCATGAACGCTGCGATCGGTGCCGGCACTTGGCCGCTCAACGTCGAGACTGCCGTCAACCCGAGGGCAAGTCCGAGTGCAAGGATGCCTGCAACTGTGAACGCAGCGCAGAGGAGGACTCGCCGACGTGAGACGTTGAAGGCTCCAGCGAGTTCTGACATCCAGACCAACGCGGTGGCGCGCGCGACCGTGATGGTCTGACTCACGGGTGGGGGCGAGCGCGAAGGCGCAGGGCGGCGTAGCCGACCGTGATGAGAACGACCGTCACGAGAAGCCCCAACCCGTTCGGCGTGAACTCCACCGATGGCAGCCCGTTCTCCGTGCCGACTGTGGCCGAGAACACGAACGGAATCTCAGCGGGTGTCCCACTGACGGCTGAGGTGGCGATCGTGGCAGCGATGGCAAGGAAAGTGATAGCGATGCCGAGCACGAGCCCGATGAACGTCACGCTAGCGGTCTTCATGAATTTCCTTTTCGTCGGGGGTGAACAGGGCACGGAGCCGGTCGGCGCGGGTAGCCATCGACGAAGCGCTGCTGATCCGCGCGGAGAAGCACTGGCCGACCGAGCCATGGCTGGAAACGATCTCCCGGGTGCGACCTGAAGCAACAATTGCTCCGTTGTGCAGCATGGTTATGGCCTCACAATGCGTCTCGGCGCGCAACAGGTCGTGCGTCGCCATGAGGACCGCTCCGCCTGCCGCGGTGAACAAGGAGAGGCATTCTTGGAGGACTTGCGCTGTGTCCGGGTCCAACCCCCTGAACGGTTCGTCGAGGATGAGGAGCGAGGGACTGTGCGCGAGCGCACACACCAATTGAAGCTTTCGCTTCATGCCGTGGGAGTACGAGGAGATCGGCTTTGAGAGTGCGTTTCGTACCTGGAGGACACGTGCGAGGGACATTGCTCGGGACGAGTCATCGCGGCGACGGAGTGAATCATGCAGGCGCAGGTACTCGCGGCCCGTCAAAGACTGGGGAAGCGGGAGGTCATCGGGTGCGAAACCGAACCGCATCCGAGCGACGGCTTGGCTGACCGTCACGCCATGGTGAAGGACTGATCCGCGGTCCGGGTCGATGATGCCCGTGATCACATGCAAGGCTGTACTCTTCCCGGAGCCGTTCGAGCCGAGGAGCCCGTGAATGCTTCCGGGGACGATGGTCATCGAGAAGTCGACCAGTGCAGGGCGCCCGCTGTACGACTTGTCGACTCCGATCACCTCCAGGACAGGATTCACGGGCTCCTCGTGCATGTTCACTTTCGGCAGTACACCTTCCATGTGCCGCCGGCACTGAAGGACGGCATGTCCATTGCCGGGTACATGCCCTTGTTCTGGCAGGTGATCCACCACGCGGTGATGAGGCCGACCGCGAGCAACAGCGCGATCGCGATGAGCACGAGCACAACGACTCGGTCCTGTTTGAGAGCGAGCCGATCACGGATCGATTCGACTCTGTCGGTGATCGCCGATTGTGAATAGAGCGCTCCGTTGAGCACGAGGTTCGACATGAACCATCCCCTTTCTGGTCGAGCGTTAACGTATCACCGACGGAATCTAGTATGTCAAGAGCGAATTCGAGGAACCCGTCCCGTTGTCTGACGCCACCCCTAGGCTTTCAGCGCACCGGAGAGCAAGGGGGAGCGCATGCAGATCGGCGTCGACGGGCACGTGCTGCTCAGCCCGAGTGACCTGAGCACGTGGTCGGCCTGCGAGTGGGCGTTCCTCCGCCGCCTCGACGCCAAGCTCGGCCGCGGGGAGGCCCTGCCGGACGTGCACGACGACATGCTCGAGCGCACGGCTCGGCTGGGGGACCAGCACGAGCTCGACTACCTCGAGATCCTCAAACAGACCCACGCCGTCGTCGAGTTCGACCGTCCCGCACCGCCGGACTACGCACGCGCCGCAGCCGAAGCGCGACAGGCCTTCGCCGACGGGGCCGACGTGCTGTACCAGCCGACGTTCCACGCAGCGCCGACGGCAGACGCCCCCGGGTTCATCGGCTTCGCGGACTTCATCATCCGCAACGACCGCGGCGAGTACGAGGTCTACGACACCAAGCTCGCCCGCCACGCCAAGATCAGCGCCCTGCTGCAGCTCGCCGCGTACGCCGAGCAGATGCAGGCGCACGGCATCCCGACCGGGCAGCAGGTGCACCTGGTGCTCGGCGACCGGACGACCACCACGCACGACCTCGCCGACATCGCGCCGGTGTACCGCACGCAGCGCGCCGAACTGCAGCGTGTGATCGCCGAGCGCATCGCCGCCGACGAGTCGCTGCGGTGGGGCGACCCGCGCTACTCGAGCTGTGGCCGATGCGCCGTCTGCTCCACACAGGTCGCCGAGCACCGCGACCTCGTCCTCGTCGCGGGCATGCGCCTCGACCAACGGGCGAAGCTGATCAAGCACGAGGTGCGGACGATCGACGACCTGGCGACCCGCACCCGGACAGTACCGGGCTTGTCCCGCGCGACGCAGGATCGGCTGGTACGGCAGGCGAGCCTCCAGATCGAGTCGGAAGACGCCCGACGGACGGGCGCCGACGGGCCGGGCCAACCCGTCAAGCCGCGCTTCGAGGTCCTCGACGCCCGTGCGCTCGACGCGATCCCGGCACCCGACCCGGGCGACGTCTTCTTCGACTTCGAGGGCGACCCGCTGCACACCGAGGACGGCGTGCACTGGGGCCTCGACTACCTGTTCGGCCTGGTCGACGACCGCGCCGAGTTCACCGCGTTCTGGGCGCACACCATCCGCGACGAACGAGGTGCGCTGGAGCAGTTCCTCGCGTTCATCGAGGCCCGGCGGCAGCAGTACCCGGGCATGCACATCTACCACTACGCGGCCTACGAGCGGACGCACCTGCTGTCGCTCGCCGCCCGGCACGGGGTGGGTGAAGAGGCCGTCGACGACCTGCTGCGCGCCGGCGTCCTGGTCGACCTGTACCCGATCGTCCGCAAGGCCCTGGTCGTCGGCAGCCACAGCTACTCGATCAAGAAACTCGAACCGCTGTACATGGGCTCGGACCTGCGCGAGAGCGACGTCACGAACGCCGCGGACAGCATCACCGCCTACGTCGACGCGATCGAGGAGCTCCGGAACGGCGACGCCGGCGAGGGGCAGCGGATGCTCGACCAGGTCGCCGACTACAACGCCTACGACTGCCGCTCGACCCTGCGCCTGCGCGACTGGCTCCGCTCGCTGCGCACCGACGACCCCGATGCGGCCGACCCCGCGCTCGAGCTCGAGGTCCCGCCGATCCCCGTCGAGCGCGAGCCCAATCCGGTGTACGTCGCGCTCGCCGCGCAGCTCGAGGACGTCGACGCCCTCGACCGCACCCCTGACCAGACCGCGTTGGCGCTCGCCGCAGCCGCGATCGACTACCACCGCCGCGAGGCCAAGACCTTCTGGCAGGACCACTTCGACCGCCTGCGGAACCCGGTCGACGACTGGGCCGACACGCGTGACGTCCTGGTCGTGGAGCGGGCGTCCGTCGAGCGCGACTGGGACACGCTGCCGCGCGCCCGCTCGCAGTCGCGGGAACTCCGGTTGTCGGGGACGCTCGCGCCCGGCTCGCGGCTCCGGCCTGGAGGCACGCCCCACCTGGTCTACGACGACCCGCTTCCGCCATCGGTCGCCTCACCGGGCCCCGGGTCGAAGGGCGCGTCGTCGCGCGCCGTGATCGTGGACGTCTGGGACAACGGCGATGCCGTCGAGGTCCTTGTGAAAGAGGGACTGCCCGTCGGTGGCGAACCGCACCACGAGTTCCCGGTGGCCCTCGCCCCGTCGGCACCGCCCCGCGCGAAGCCGCAGCCCGAGGCGATCGCGTGGTGGGGCCAGGCTGTGCTCGACGAGCTGCCGGCGATGCTGCCCGACCCGGCGCTCGACCTGCTGCGTCGGGTGCCCCCGCGTGGCCCGATCGTCCCGGTGCAGGGCGACGACACGGTGTCGGCCGTCGTGTCGACCCTGCTCGGCCTCGACCGGTCGTACCTGGCGATCCAGGGCCCTCCCGGCACGGGCAAGACCTACGTCGGCTCGAACGTCGTCGCCCGGCTCGTCCGCGAGTACGGCTGGCGCGTCGGGGTCGTCGGCCAGTCCCACGCGACGTCGGAGAACTTCCTCGCCTCGGTGGTCAAGGCCGGCGTCCCCGCGGACCGGGTCGTGAAGGTGCCGAAGTCGGGCGCGACCGAGGACGACCTCGACGCCGCGGCCTGGACCCCCGTGAAGAACGGTGCCGCCGTCGCCACATTCCTGTCCTCGTGCGAGGCCTCGGGCACCGGCGGTGTCGTCGGGGGCACGGCGTGGACGTTCGCGAACGAGTCGACGATCGAGCGCCGGTCCCTCGACCTCCTCGTGGTCGACGAGGCCGGACAGTTCTCCCTCGCCCCGACCATCGCGTCGTCCGTCGCCGCGACCCGGCTCCTGCTGCTCGGGGATCCCCAGCAGCTGCCCCAGGTGTCCCAGGGCTCGCACCCGGAGCCCGTCGACGAGTCCGCGCTCGGCTGGCTCGCCGATGGCCAGCACGTCCTGCCGTCGGAGTTCGGGTACTTCCTGGCCCGGACCCGCCGCATGGAGCCCGCGCTCACCGAGTCCGTTTCGGCCCTGTCCTACGACGGGCAGCTCGCCTCGATGGTCTCCGGGCGGCACCTCGACGGCATCGACGCCGGGGTGCACCCCGTGCCGGTCGTGCACGTGGGCAACACGACGTCCTCTGCTGAAGAGGCCGCCCGGGTCGTCGCACTCGTGGGCGACGTCGTCGGTCGCACGTGGACGGACGGTTCCGACACCCGGGCGCTGACCGATGAGGACGTCATCGTGGTGGCGCCGTACAACGCGCAGGGGGCACTGATCCGGCAGGAGCTCGACCGCGCGGGCTTCACCGCCACCCAGGTCGGCACGGTCGACCTGTTCCAGGGCCGAGAGGCCGTCGTGTCGATCGTGTCCCTGGCCGCATCGAGTGCGGCGGACATCCCGCGCGGCCTGGACTTCCTGCTCATGCCGAACCGGTTGAACGTGGCGATCTCGCGGGCGAAGTGGGCGGCGTACCTCGTGCACTCGCCGGCGCTGACGACCGGGCTGCCCCCGTCGATCGCGGGCCTGTCCCTGTTGTCCCGCTTCATCGAGCTCGTCGAGCCTCGCCCGCAGGCTGTCCGAGCCTGACCGCGAAGGCGAGGGACATGCTGGAGGACTGGGCGAGCCGACCCGCGCCGTGGCGCTCTCGGGCGTCGACGGCGGACCTCGTCGTGACGGTTTCACTGTTCGTCGCGACAGCGCTGGCTGGGATCGCCGCTGTGCTCATCGGGTGGGTGTTCGCAGGACTGTCGCAGTACAGCTGTGACTGGGAGACGTCGACGCGTCCGTGCACGCCGTGGGTCGCGTGGCTCCCGAGCCTGGTCGAGAGCATCGTGCTCGTCGCCGCTTTCGTCGGGGGTGCGATCGTGGCCGCCCGAGTTCGGCGGACGAGGCCGCAGGGATGGGCGGTCGCTTTCGGCACCGCGACCGTCATGGCGATCGTGGTCTCCGTGACCTGGGTGGTCGTCGCGGAGCACGCCGGCTGAGTCAGCGCTGCGTGACGGTTCTGGTTCACGAACCCCGGGGATCGTGAACCAGAACCGTCAACGGCGCGAAACCACGGACCCACCCGCCGCGCTGTGACGCCAGAACGAGGGCTGGCCGGACCAGACGTCGTCCTGGAACGGTGGAGGCATGGGGGAGCACACGATCACCGCGGACCGTCCGAGCCCGAAGGGAACGGCGCCGCTGACACTCCGCGCCCGCAAGCCCGGGTACGCCGTGATGCAGCAGTGTCTCGCGGTCCAGACCGACGGCCGCGCGCTGACGACCTGGCAGCGGTTCTGGGGGCATGACCCGCTCCGGCCGGAAGCCCGTTCGTGGTTCAAGGGGGCGATCGGCGAGCGGCAGGTCGCGGCGCAGCTCGAGGAACTCGGCCCGGACTTCACGGTCCTGCATGCCGTCCCGATCGGGAAGGGCAGCACGGATATCGATCACATCGTGGTCGGTCCGACGGGCGTCTTCTCGATCAACACGAAGAACCACTCCGGTCACGCGGTCTGGGCGGGCGGACGCACACTGATGGTGAACGGCCAGCGGACGCCGCACGTGCACCGCGCGCTGGCCGAGGGAGAGCGGGCAACAGCACTGCTGTCGGCCGCAGCGGGCGGTCCGATCCTCGTGCAGCCGATCCTGGTGGTCGAGGCTGCCGAACTCCGGTTCGGCAAGAAGCCGCCGGCGGCCGTGATCCTCGAGCCCGAGCGTGTGGGGAGCTGGATCCGCGGCCTCCCACGTGCGCACTCCGACGAAGCCGTGCGCTTCCTGTCGATGCTGGCGGAGGAACGGGGCACCTGGCACGTCGATGCCGTGGTCATCAACGACACACTTCGCCACGTCCAGCGCTTCGAGCGACTCGAGCGCGAGATCGCTGACGCGCGCTCCCGCCGCAGCCTGATGCGCCGGGCTCGGGTCCTCGCGGTCTTGGCCGTTCCGGCGGGTGGTCTGCTCGGCTACTGGTGGGCTGTCGCTGCTGCCGCGATGGCGGCTGCCTGACGACGAACGGTCAGAGTCTCCGACGGATCGGGTCAGTCGTCGCTGGTCGGGACGCCGCCCTGCATCTGCACTCGCATCTCGGCGAGGACGTCGGCGTGCAGGAAGTTCGCCTCGGCCGCGCTCGTGGGGTCGACCACGATGCCGAACTCCTCGGGGAGCGCGGACACGAGCTCGGACATCGGCACCGGACGCCCCTCGGCGTCGGGCAGCCCAGCGGCGAGTTCGTCCGGGTCGGTGAAGACGGGCACGAACGGCTTGTCGCGGATCATGACGTGGGCGACGCTGCCGGCCTCCGGGCTGCCCGCCGGCTTCCAAGGAACCCACGCCGCGCTGCGCAGGAAGCCCGCGGGCGAGGCCGCCATCCTCCGTCGCAGTTCGGCGGCCGCGGTCGGCGGGGTCTTGTCGACGCCTCGGCCGAAGGCTGATCCGTTGGTCTGATCGGTACTCACACCAGCCATGCTGTCACGGTCGGCGGACACGGCGGGGCCGAGCCGCGCCTCCAGGCCGAAGCCCGGCGCACGCGGACGTGAGCCGGGCGTCAGAGGTGACGGTCTCAGTACGCGGCCGACTGCCCGCCGTCGATCGGGACGACCGTCGCGTTGACGTAGGACGCGTCGTCGGAGAGCAGGAAGGCGACGACGGCGGCGATCTCGGGAGCCTCGCCGTAGCGCTTCGTCGGGTTGACCTGGATGAACTCCTCGGCGGCCTTGCGCGGGTTCTCCGCATCGAGCTGCTTCATCGAGTTCTCGACCATGGGCGTCCAGATGGCGCCGGGGGCGATGACGTTGATGCGGATGCCGTAGCGGCCGTACTCGACGGCCGAGTTGCGGGTGAGCCCGACGACGCCGTGCTTGGCGGCCGCGTACCCGGACTGGTTGCCGATGCCGCGGATGCCGCCGACGCTCGCGGTGTTCACGACCATGCCGGAGCCCTGCTCACGCATGACCTTGAGCACCTTCTCGAGGCCGAGGAACACGCCGCGGAGGTTGATCGACACGACGCGGTCGAACTCGGCGGCGGTGAAGGACTCGGTGGGGTTCTGCTTGCCCTCGATGCCGGCGTTGTTGAAGAAGCCGTCGATGCGGCCGAAGCGCTCGGTGGTGGCGGTGACGTAGGCGTCGACCTGGGCTTCGTCGGACACGTCGGCGACGGTCGTCAGGACCTGCGCGTGGGGGGTGGCCTCGAGCACGGCGGCCTTCGTCGCCTCGAGTCCCTGCTCGGAGACGTCGACGAGGGAGAGCGCAGCGCCCTCGGCTGCCAGGCGGACGGCGGTTGCACGGCCGAGGCCGGAGCCGCCGCCGGTGATGAGGACGACGCGGTCGGCGAAGCGGGTGGTGCCGGTGGTGGTTTCGGGCATGGTGGGAGGCCTCCTGAGGTCTTCGACGGTGAAGGGCTCGGGGTCCGCGGTGGGGCAGCGAGTCCGATCGATGCATCTGCATCGAGATACCTAGACTACACCTGTCGTTTAACGACGCAGTCAGCCGGCGTGCAGGCGCCCCGTCGCGCTGCCGACCTCAGCTCGCGGTGATCGAACCCGTCGCTGCGATGGTGCCCGCCATGATGACGACCATCGTCGCGGCCTCGATCTCCTCGAGCACGGCCTTCACCGCCGGGCTCGCCCAGGTGCCCGAGGTGATCTCCTTGACCAGGTCCTTGTCGACGGCACCGAACTGCTTGCGCAGGGTGTTCGTCGCGTCGAGCAAGCCGATGACCGCGGCAGAGAACGGCGTGGGTCCCGCCCGGCCAGCCAGCACGTCCGCGATGCCCGATCGCAGCAGCGCCTCCGGAGCTCCGTCCCGCTCCGGGTGCTTCGTGGTGGGGAAGAGGCCGAGCACCTTCCCCTGCTCGATGCTGATGACGCCGCGCTCGACGAGTCCGGCGAACACGTCGTCGCGCAGCTGGCGCTTGCCGAGTCGGCTCACCCACCACTTCGCCTTGCGCGGTGCACCGGCCGCCGCGATGGAGCCGACCACGCCGTCGAGCACGTGGTCGCCCGTTGCGGTGCCGTTCACGACGGCCACGAGTCCGTCCTGCAGCGAGACGACGCCGCGCAGCGCGAGGTCGGCGAGGACCGCTCCCGCGAGACCCGTGTCGAGCGTCGAACCATCGAGAGCGTGGCGTCCGTCGGGCTCGACCTGGAGGAGCGCGAACGCCTGTGGGACCGTGAGTTGCTCAGCCATGCCCGCAGCCTGCCACGCGGGGCGGAGGTGCGCCGGGCCTCCGAGCCGACACCCAGCGGCGGCAGCCTGCCGGACGTCAGCAGGCGTCGAGCACCCGCACCATCGCGTCTCGCTCCGCCGGAGCCACCCACAGGCGGTACTTCGCCTTCACCGTGACCTGGTGCTCGATGTAGGTGCAGCGGAACGCCTTGTTCGCGGGGAGCCAGGTCGCCGCGTCGCCGGAGCCCTTCTGCGAGTTCGAGCGGCCATCGACCGCGAACAGGTTCACCGGGTCGTTCGCCAGCGCGTGCCGCTCGGTCTCGGTGAGCCGCTGCGCTCCGGTGCGCCAGGCGTTCTCGAGTGCGACGACATGGTCGATCTGCACGAGGGTCGAGGTCGTGTTGCCGCGCACGAAGTCCACCGTCGCACCCGTGTACGGCGAGACGAGGGTGCCGGTGAGGACCTTGCAGCGGCCCTCGCGGGTGATGTCGGCGAGGTCGCGGGCGAGGACGTCGTTCCGGGTGTCGCACCCGTTGTGGTCGACGTCGAGCCAGGCGCTGCCGAAGTCGCCGGTGCGGTCGTAGCCGGTGCCGGCTGCCTTGCCCTTGACGGGCAGGTCGGCGAGCTGGGTGCGTGCGCGGACCGCGTCGGCGTCGGTTCCGCGACTGACGGTCGGACTGGAGGCGGGGCTCGCCCCCGACGACGCCTGCTGCGGTCCGATCGTGGTCGTCTCCCCGGCCGTGGGGCCGCCCGCAGCGGTCGTGCCCGCCGCGTCGGCGTCCGGCCCGAGGACACCGGTGGCATCGAGCGCGTACCCGCCGACGGCGAGGGCCAGGACGACGAGGACGGAGGTCAGGGTGATGCGGCTGCGGCGTCGGCGGGACGTCATGCGGTGGGACTCCAGGTGGTGCGGGGCGGAACGGTGGTGCGGGTGTGGATCAGGTCAGCAGGGAGCGGATGTCGTCGGCGGTCAGGTCGTCGGCGAACAGTGCGTCGTCGTCGATCATCGTGGCGAACAGCTCGGCCTTGCGGGCGGCGAGGGCGAGGACCTTCTCCTCGATGGTGTCCTCGGCGATGAACCGTTGGACGCTGACCGACCGGGTCTGGCCGATGCGGTGCGTACGGTCGACAGCCTGGGACTCGGCGGCGGGGTTCCACCACGGGTCGAGCACGAACACGGTGTCCGCCTCGGTCAGGGTGAGCCCGAACCCGCCGGCCTTCAACGAGATGAGGAACGCCGGGGCGGTGCCCTGCCGGAAGCGCTCGATGACCTCGGGGCGCTTGCGGGTGGAGCCGTCGAGGTACTCGTAGCCGATCCCTCGGGCGTCGAGGGCGTCCGAGACCATCCGCAGGAACGAGGTGAACTGGCTGAACACCAGGGCGCGACGGCCCTCTGCCGCGAGCTGTTCGAGTTCGTCGAGCAGCAGGTCGAGCTTGGCCGACGGGATCGGGGTCGATCCCGACGTGACGTCCGAGTCCGACGACGACGACCCCGCCGACACCAGCGCCGGCGACAGCGCGAGCATCCGCAGCAGCGTCAGCGACCGGAACACGATCATCCGGTTCTTCGACAGGTCGTCGATCAGGTCGAGGACCTTCAGGCGCTCCCGGTTCAGCGTGCGCTCGTACAGCTCCCGGTGCGCCGGGTCGAGCGTGACCCGGACGACCTGTTCCTGCTTCGGGGGCAGGTCGGCCGCGACGGCTTCCTTCGTGCGGCGGAGCATGAGCGGCCGGATCCGTCGGCGCAGCCGCCCGGTGAGCTCCTGCCGGGCCTCGCCGCGGAGCTCGGGCGAGGCGAGCGGCTTCACGTAGTCGTCGCCGAACCGGGTCCAGGTGGACAGCAGCCCGGGCGCGACGATGTGGAACAGCGCCCACAGGTCGGTCAGGCCGTTCTCGAGCGGGGTCCCGGTGATCGCGAACTTCACCGGTGCCTGCAGCTCCGAAGCCACACGGTGGGTCCGGGACTGCGGGTTCTTCACGAACTGGGCCTCGTCGAGCACCAGCGCCGACCACGGCAGGTCGGTCCAGGCGCGGGCGTCGAGCCGGAGCAGCGCGTACGAGGTGACGACGATGTCCGACGCGGCGGCGGTGCGCGCGACGAGCCCCGGGTCCTTCAACGACGTCGAGGTCACCGTCGCGACCCGCAGCGACGGCACGAACTTCGCGGCCTCGGCCGCCCAGTTGCCGACGACCGAGGTCGGTGCGACGACCAGGAACGGGGGTGCGTCGGGCTCCGCGGCACGATGGGCGGCGACCATCGCGAGCACCTGCAGCGTCTTGCCGAGCCCCATGTCGTCGGCGAGCACCCCGCCGATGCCGTGCCTCACCAGGAACGACAGCCACGCGTACCCGGCGTGCTGGTACGGCCGCAGGTCGGCGTGCACGGTGTCCGGCACGGGGACGTCAGCCGGGGGAGTCGCCCCGAGCAGCCCCGAGGCGATCGCCTGCCACCGCTCGTCGTGCGAGGTCTCGTCGGCCAGCAGGTCGAACTCGGACCACAGCCCGGCGTGCAGGGGCGTGACGGCGATCGGCTGGTCGGGCTCCCACTCGTCCAGGTCACGGGCCTCGTCGATGAGCTCCTTGAGCCGATCGAACGCGGGGTCGGCCAGCGACAGGTACGAGTTGTCGACGAGCTTGAGTCGTCGCTGCCGACCCGCGAGCGCGGTGAGCAGCGGCGTGAAGGGGATCTGCTTGCCGTTGACGCTCACGATGATGCCGAGGTCGAACCAGTCGTGCTTGTCCGACGGCATCGTCGTGACACGGATGTGCGGCCGCCCGCTCAACCGCTCGTAGTCGAGCCGCTCGCCCTGCACGACCGTGCGGACGCCGAGCGACGGCAGCTCGGGCAGGAACTCGTTCGCGAACACCGCGACGTCGGCCCCGTCGATGGTGCCGTCCTGGAACCAGTCCAGCCCGCCACCGGGTCCGGCAGCGCGGACGGGAGGCCCGGCCTGCGTCGCGTCGTCGGCCGGCGTCGTCGCCGTGGTCGGCTGCACCGCCGCGACCGGGTCCGCGACGGGAGTGTCGTCGGTGCCCGTCGGATCGTCGGCGGCACGGAGCCCGGACAGGTCGGGGAGCGGGCCGTGCAGGGACACCGGGTCCTTCCTGCCGTCGACGTGCCAACGCCAGTGCAGGTGCACGCGGTCGTCGGTGCGCGGGGCGCGGGCCGGCTCGAAGGTCGCGGTGAGCACGAGCTCCGGCGGGGTGCGTTCCGGCAGCTCCACCGAACCGTCGGAGCTGACCAGGCCGAGGGCACCGCGCAGTCGGGGTGACCAGTCGGCCAGGAACTCGTCGACCTCGGCGGTCGGCACGGTGATCCGGGTGCCCTCGACGAGCATGCGGCGCTGGTCCTCGGGCACCGGTGCCGGGGTCGGTGCGACGGCCACCGTGAACTCGGGGCTCCCGCGGAACACGTAGACGCCGTGGTCGCCGATCATCCGCGCGGCACCGGGCACCACGGGGCGGCCGTCGAGCACCGCACTCGCGCCGATCACCACGGCGTCGTCGTGCCGGGCGACGTCGAGCAGCACCTGGGCCTGCGTGCCGAGCACCGCTCCGCCCTCGCGCTTGCCGGTGACGAACGCGATGTCGAGCGCCGCGGCCTGCTGCAGGAGCGGCCAGAGCAGGGGGCTCCGGAAGTCGTCGAGGTGCAGCCAGTCGCTCTCACCCGGCAGGCCCGCGAGCTGCCCGGCGCGGTGCAGGGCAGCGAGCTGCAGGAACCAGGCGTGCTGCTCGGCGCCGACGCCGAGCCGGTTCTGGGAGTAGGGGAGCGTGCCCCACGTCAGCTGCCCGCGCACCCAGTTGCCGGCGTCGCTGCGGGTCACCGGCCGGACCCCGAGCCGCACGCTGCGGGACGGCGCGGGCAGGGCGCGGCCGGCGGCACGGGCGCGCGAGGCGAGCTTGGCGGGGACCGCGTCACGCAACTCGAACTGCAGTCCCATCCGGGTGCCCTGCGGGGTGGGCGCCCGCTCGTCGTCACCGGCGAGGCGGGCGAGGTCGTGCCTCCAGTCCGAGGGCGGCGGAGCCGGCGTCTCCGGGCGTGGGCCGGCGTTCGCGGCGAGGGCGCGGGCGTTGATGGTGAGGAGCGCGGCCGCGACGTGCTTGCAGTCGCCGCCGAGCGGGCAGCTGCAGGTGCTGCGGACCGGGCGGACGAAGTCACCGCGCGCCGGGGTGGTGTCGACGCGGAGTTCGTACGGGTCGTCGGCGGTGCCGGACACGACCGCGGTGACCGTGCCGTCGTCGTCGTGCCAGGTGGCGTCGTCGACCAGGCCGGCGCGGACGACGTCGCGTGCGCGACCGAACGTCTGCGGCCCGACGAAGCGGATGACGTCGACGGCGTCGATCATCGGGGCAGCAGGCACGGGACCATCGTGCCAGTCGCCACCGACGATCCCCGCCGCCACCCTGAGCGACGAAGATCTGGCAGGACTACCGTCCAACTCGGAGCGCGACGACTGCGGTCCACGGAATCGATTGGAACCTCATGCCGGACCGACTGCGGTGGGTACGCGACTCAGCCGACCACTGGAACGGGTTGCTCGACTCCGAGGTCGTGTGCGACATCACCCGCACTGATTCGTACACCGTCGATTCCCCGGACCACTCGTTGACCGGCGGGCACTCGTCCTTCGAGAGCGCGGCGGCCCAGGTGCACGGCTGGGTGCGCTGGACCGGCCGTTAGGCCGCAGAGCGCAACCCGGTTGTAGGACCACCCGCTGCTCCCTAGCGTGAGAGGGCAGGCCGGGGACCACCCGGAGGTGACCACACCGCTCTGCTCCAGGAGAGAGAGAGGTGTTCCCATGACCGACACGACCGAGTCGCAGGCGCCCGCTCCGGGTTCCGATCCTGCTGCACGCCCCGCCCAGCCACGTTCGCTCGTCGCCGTGGCCGGTCAGGACACCGACGAAGCCATCAGCTCGCTCGCCGGCATGTACGCGGGCAAGGCCTGGTACTCCCGAGCCCTCGACCAGGACTACTGGTTCAAGTACGTCGGCGTCGGTGACGAACGGCTGAGCATCCGCCGTTCCCAGATGCACGGGTACCTGCGCGGTGACGTCGCCACCGAGGGCGAGGTCGTCGTGCAGTGGCTCGAACGCGGCGAGGCCCGCGTCGACGTCGGCCGCGACGAGGTGCGCATGCAGCCCGGCGTCCCGACGCTGTTCCCCGTCGAGCGCCGGTTCGAGATGGAGTACCAGGACTGGGACCAGCGCCTCGTGCACCTGCGCCGGGACCTGGTGCTCGACGTCGCCGCCGAGGACCACCTGGTCGACGGCACCATGGCGTTCGACACCACCGTCGCGCCGGATCCCTCCGCGGTGGCCCTGTGGCGCACCGCCGTGTCCGGTGCGCTCCGCGCGCTGCGCGAGGAGGGCGAGGGGTCCCTCGCCTGGCACGAGGCGCAACGTGACGTTGCCCGTGCCCTGTTCCGGATCTACCCGCTGCAAGCCGAACGGTTCCCCGCCGGCTACGGCACCCGCAGCGACGGACGGCTCCGGGCCGCGGTCGAGTTCATCCAGGCGCACGCGCACGAGCCGCTGACCGTCGCCGACATCGCGCAGGCCGCGGGGCTGAGCATCCGCGGGATCCAGGAGTCGTTCCAGCGGGCGTTCGAGCGCTCGCCGATGACGTACCTGCGCGAGGTGCGGCTCGGTCGCGTGCACGAGGAGCTGCGGATCCTCGACCCGCAGGCGACCTCGGTGGCCGACGTCGCGCGGCGCTGGGGGTTCGCGCACATGGGGCGGTTCGCCTCGGTGTACGCGAACCGGTTCGGGGAGTACCCGCGGGAGACGTTGCGGCGCTGAGGAGCGCGGGCGCTGCCGGCGTCGGCTGCGGCGTCGGCTGTGCGCGGCGCTTCGTCGGCTGTGCTCAGCGCTTCGCCGGCTCGGCCAGCTTGCTGTGCTTCCGCGAGTACCCGAAGTAGACGCCGAGCCCGATCGCGAACCAGATCGCGAACCGCACCCACGTCTCCCACTGCAGGAACGTGACGAGCCACAGCGACGCGATGACGCCGATGATCGGGATGACCGGCATGAACGGCAGCCGGAACTGGCGGTCCAGGTCGGGCTGCCGGTAGCGCAGCACCACCACGGCCGAGCACACCACCACGAACGCGAGCAGGATGCCGATGTTCGTGAGCTCCGCGACGACACCGATCGGCAGCACCCCGGCCAGGATCGCCGACGCGATGCCGAGGATCCAGGTCACCCGGGTCGGCACGTGCCGCTTCGGGTCGGTCTTCGCGAACCACTTCGGCATCAGGCCGTCGCGACTCATCGAGAACCAGACGCGCGAGGCACCGAGCATGAACGTCACCAGCACCGTGACGATGCCGACGATGGCACCGATCGCGATGACGTTGGCGACACCGCCGAGCCCGACGGACGCGAACGCCGACGAGAAGCCCGACGCCGGGTCGATGTCGGTGTACTTCTGCATCCCGGTGAGCACGAGCGTCGCCAGGACGTACAGCACCATCGAGATGCCCAGGGACAGCAGGATCGCCTTCGGCATGTGCTTACGGGCATCGGTGGACTCCTCGGCCGCGGTGGACATGGCGTCGTAGCCGAACACGGCGAAGAACACGGTCGCGGCACCGGTCATCACGCCGCCGAAGCCGAACGGGAAGTACGGGGAGTAGTTGGCGCTGTTGATGTGGAACACGCCGAGCACGACGATGAGCACGACGAGTGCCACCTTGATGCCGACGGCGACGAACTCGAACCGGGCGGCGCTCCGGATGCCGCGCGTGAGCACGAACGCGGTGAGCAGGCACAGCGCGATCGCGAAGACGTCGATCACGTGGCCGTCACCGGTGCCCGGGGCGCCGAGCATCCACGCGGGCAGGTCGATGCCGAACTGGCCGACCAGGAACCCCACGTAGCCGGAGATGCCGATCGCGACCACCGCCACGATCGCCGTGTACTCGAGCAGCAGGTCCCAGCCGATGAACCACCCGACGATCTCGCCGAGCACCGCGTAGCCGTACGTGTACGCGCTGCCCGCCTTCGGGATGAGTCCGGCGAACTCGGCGTACGACAACGCGGCGGCGGCGCTCGCGACCCCGGCGACCAGGAAGCTGATCAGCACCGCGGGCCCGGCGACGCCGTTCGCGACGGTGCCGGCGAGGGTGAAGATGCCGGCGCCGATGATGCCGCCGATGCCGATCGCGGTGAGCTGCCACAGACCGAGGTGCCGTTTCAGGCCGCCCTCGCCCCCGGCCTCGTCATCGATCGTGTCGATGGGCTTCCGTCGGAACAGGGTGCGTGTCGTCGTCGTCACCCGCCCATGGTGCACCCGGAGGCGATTGCGCGCACGCACGCGGCTGCACCGCAGGCACCGGGCGTACACCTGGAGCATGCGCCACCCGAAGAGGACCGAGCCCGGCCCCGGCCAGGAATCCGTCTGGGACTACCCCCGCCCACCCGCCGTCGAGCGGGTCACCGCCCGCGTCGTCGTCCGTCTCGGCGGCACGGTCGTCGCCAACACGACCGACGCCGTCCGCGTGCTCGAGACCTCGCACCCGCCGGTCTACTACCTGCCGATCGCCGACCTCGCCGAGGGTGCGCTGGTCAAGGCGTCCGGCTCGAGCATGTGCGAGTTCAAGGGCCTGGCGCGCTACTTCGACGTCGTCGGTGGTGACGGGACGGTCGCGAGCCGCGCCGCCTGGAACTACCCGACGCCCGTGCCCGGCTACGAGTCGCTGCGGGAACGCGTCGCGATCTACCCGTCGGCGATGGACTCGTGCGAGGTCGGCGGCGAACGGGTCCAGGCGCAGGACGGCGACTTCTACGGCGGCTGGATCACGGCGGACATCGTCGGGCCGTTCAAGGGCGCGCCCGGCACGCTCGGCTGGTGACCCGGCGTCGTCGGGCGGGGCGGCCCTGACCCGGGCCGACCCGTTTCGCGAGCGACGGGGCAGACGCGACCCGGGCCTCCCGGCCGGACCGCGTCAGCGGTTGGCGTACGGCGACCAGAACGGCGGCGGGAACGCACCCCCGGTCACGATCACGAGCACCTGCCAGACGAGCATGACGAGCCCAGCCGTCCCGATCACGATGCCGATCCACGACCACACCTGCACGGCCCGGCGACGACCGGCGATCCGGATCGCCCGCCAGCCACTGAGCACGCAGACCAGCCCGAACACCGCACCGAGCAGCACGTGCTGCACGGTCGACTGCGCGGGCACGATGATGCCGAGGTAGAACGCGACCGGTCCGAGCGCCACCGCGAAGGTCGCCGGGGCTGCCGGCGGTTCGTGGTCTCGAGCGACTGCTCCCATGGACCGCATGTTAGCGAGTGAACCTCGCTTCGAACACGTCCGAGTCGCGCAGCGCGGGCACCCGGTCGCGGGAACGGGCACCATGGAGGCATGCGTTCCTTCTTCCGCGTCCTGCTCGGCCTGGCCCTCGTCGTCGCGGGCACGAGTCACCTCACCTTCGCGCGCAAGGAGTTCACGGCGCAGGTCCCCGAGTTCGTCCCGCTGGACGACGACACGACGGTGCTCGCATCGGGGGTCGCGGAGATCACGCTCGGCTCGGCCCTCGTGCTCGCTCCGAAGCCGACCCGCCGCTTCGTCGGCTCGGTCGCGGCGCTGTTCTTCACGGTGATCTTCCCCGGCAACCTGTCGCAGTGGGTCAACCGTCGCGACGCCTTCGGTCTGGACAGCGACGAGAAGCGCTTCGTCCGCCTGTTCGGTCAGCCCGTCCTCATCGCGCTCGCCCTCTGGTCGACGCGCGGCCGGCGCTCCTGATGGGCGCGCCCGCGCGGCAGTCCGGCCCGGCCCCCGGGACGGGGCCTGGGGCGGGTCCTGTGTCGGGTCCGGATCCGCTCGGGTCCGGCCCGGCGCGCTTCGGTCGGGAGGCCCGGCACCCCCTGGCAGGACGCGCTCGCGTCGCGGACGTGGTCGCGTCCACCGCGCTGCTCGTCGTGCTCACGGTCGGTGCGTTGGCAGCGGGGTGGGGGATCAGGCTCATGTCGCTGGCGTTCGTGTCGTGCGCCGCGCCGGGCAACACCTGCAACGAGACGCTGGGTGACTCGGTCGTCGTCGTCGGACCGATCATCGTGGCGGCGGTGCTGGTCGCCACCATCGCCGTCTGCGTGCTGCGGCTCGTACGGCGTCGGCTGACCTGGCCGGTGGTGCTCGTCGGCATGGCGGCGATCGTCGCGGTGTTCTTCGCCTCGCTGCTGCTCGTCGACAGCTCGGTCACGCACGGCATCTGAGGGACTCTTCCTCCACAGGCTGGGTTCGTGGAGCGGCTCTCCACAGAACCCGGACCGCGCCTCGGCTGGGGCTTCCGGTTCGCCACGCTGGAGCCATGCCTGACACCGAGATGCTCGACCGCCTGATCCGTGAACCCGTCCGCACCGACGACGACGTCGTCCGACTCGTCGAAGCCGTCGTCGAACGGCCGCTGCGCCGGCAGTGCTGGGTGCTGTTCCTCGACGACCGCGGGATGTCGATCCCGTTCCTGCTGCCGATCGCCGACCTGCCGTACTCCCCGGACGAACACGTCGACGACTTCGCGGCCCTGATCGCCGACATCGTGGCGCAGCTCGGGGCCGTCGACGTCGTGCTCGTGTGGGAACGCCCCGACGCCGACCGGCTCTACCCGGTGGACTGGGAGTGGGTCGACGCCTGCGCCTGTGCCCTCGACGAGCAGTCTGTTCGGCTCCGCGCCCAGGTCGTCGTGCACTCCGGGGGAGCCGCGATCGTCGAGTTCGACGAGGACACGCAGGCGGTGGCCTCGTGAGCGGTCAGCCCTGGGGAGCGGCGTCCGGCACGTCCTGGCCGGTGAGCTCCTCGACGATCGCCTTCGCCTGCGGCCACGACTTCGCGTAGTGGTCCGGATCGGAGTTGATCTGCACCGCGTGCGCCATCTGCGTCGGGCTCATCGTCTTCCAGCCGGGGACCTTCACGAGCTTCGTGTAGAACATCGTCGCGGCCGTGTACGGGTCCATCCGCTGCTCGTACGTGCCCCAGGCGCCGTTGTCGCGCTGCTGGAACAGGCCGCGGCTGTCCGGGCCCGCGGCGTCGCCGTGGTCCAGGTTCACCAGGCTCGACTCGCCGATCGCGGTCATCACCCCGACGGCCTGCGTGTGGGGGCCGATGCCGAGCGCCTGGGCGGCTTCGATCACGTGTGCGGCGTTCACCAGGCGGTCCTGGCAGAAGCCGCCGACGGGGCCGGCCGGCACGACCATCCCGCCGATCGTCTTCGAGGCGACGGCCGGGCACGCGGGCGTCGGGGTGGCGGCGCTCGACTTCGCGATGCCGGCGAGCGAGTTGACCGCGATCACCACGAGGACGACCACGCCGATGCCGACCGCCACGATCCCGGCGCCGAACACCGAGGCGAGGGTGATGCCGACACGGCGCATGACGGGACCTCTCGAGGGGCTGGGCGGGTGCTGGGCGGGCGGAGCGGGAAGAGCAGCACGAGCGTACGGGCGCCTCCTGGGAAGCCTGCGGCGGCCCGCCGTGATCGCCCGTTCGGGGGTTCGGCGTTCGGCGTTCGGGGTTCGCCGCGGGTTGCTCGCCGCGGGGAAGGTGCCTCCCCGGCAACGAGTGACGGTTCTGGTTCACGAAGCGGGGGCTTCGCGAACCAGAACCGTCACGGGTCACTCGTGCGCGGCGGTCACCGGTCGCGTCGGTCGGCCCGTCGACCCCGACGCAGGCGCCAGCCTCCGGCGGACAGCGACAGCGCGGCGATCACCGCGATGACGACGGTCCAGATGACACTGGTCGCGTCCATCAGACGTCGCGGTGGTCGTGCGGCGGGCGCTGCACCTTCGTCGGCTCCGTCACGAGTCCGGTCGGGGCCTTCTCGGCCTGCTTCCGCCCGTGGGTGAACCAGGTCAGGATCCAGAGCAGCACGCCCAGGGCCAGCAGCGCGCCGGCGATCTGGTACTGCTGCGGGTCACGACCGGACGAGAACGGCAGGACGAGCCAGAGGCACGTGATGATGCCGATGACCGGGATGATGACGCCCGCGCGGAAGTGCTTGTGGTCGACCTTGTCGCGGCGCAGCACGAGCACGGTCACGTTGACGACGGCGAACACCGTCAGCAGCAACAGCGAAGTGGTGCCACCGAGGACGACGACGATGGGGGAGTCCGGGTCGAGCGAGACCCACCCGATCAGCAGCAGCGAGATGAGCGTGGTGAAGACGATCGCGGTCGACGGGGTGCGACGGGCGGGGGAGATGCGGGACAGGAAGCCCGGCAGCACGCCCTGCTTGCTCATGCCGTAGAGCAGGCGCGACGCCATCATCATGTTGATCAGGGCCGTGTTGGCGACGGCGAACATCGAGATGAAGGGCAGCAGGTCGGCGATCGGGAAGTCCGGCGCGGCGGTCTGCACGACGGTGACGAGCGGGGTCTCGTTGCCGGCCAGTTCACCGATCGGCACCACGGCCACGGCGCAGATGGACACGAGGACGTAGATCACAGCGGTGATGCCGAGACCGGTGAGCATGATCTTCGGGAAGATGCGCGAGGGGTCCTTGGTCTCCTCGGCCATGTTGACCGAGTCCTCGAACCCGACCATCGCGAAGAACGCCAGCGACGTCGCGGTGCTGATCGACAGCAGCAGGGACTTGTCCTCCGGCGTCTCGAACATCACGACCCGCGAGAAGTCCGCGTTGCCGCCCGCGATCGCCCAGAACCCGATCAGGATCACCATGACGAGACCGGACAGCTCGACGAGCGTCAGCACGACGTTCGTCTTGACGCTCTCGCTCACCCCGCGGAAGTTGATGAACATCACCGCGAGCATGAAGCCCATCGCGATGAGCATCACGACGCCGTTCGGCAGCTCGATGCCGAACCCGGCGCCGAGGTTCGCCGCGAACGCCCGCGATGCCGTCGATGCCGACGTGATCCCGGAACACATCACGATGAACGTCACGATGAAGGTGACGAAGTGGATGCCGAACGCCTTGTGCACGTAGAGGGCGGCACCGGCGGTCTGGGGGTACTTCGTCACGAGTTCGAGGTACGAGAAGGCCGTCAGCAGCGCGACCGCGAACGCGATGAGGAAGGGGAGCCACGCTGCCCCGCCGACCTCGGCCGCGACCTGGCCGGTGAGCGCGTAGACACCCGTGCCGAGGATGTCGCCGACGATGAAGAGCAGCAGGAGCTTGGGACCGATGACCCGGCGGAGCTCGTGCTGCTCCTGCTGTGGGCGGTCCGTCTTGGTGGTGGCCATGCGTCACCCTTGCGCGCGGAATGCCTTTCTGTCCAGTCCCACAGGAAGGTTTCTCGCGATCGCAACACGGTCGCTCGGCGACGGATACGCTCCGGCCATGGACCAGCAGTCGAACACCACCGAGGAGCCCATCGAGTTCGCGGACTTCAACGCGAAGCTCCTGGTGCTCGACGTCCTCTGCTACGACCTCGACGTCCTGGACCCCTACGACCCGGACGCCGAGGACGAGACCGACGAGGACCTCGACGTCGACGGGCAGGACGACCGGGCGCGCGAGTACTACGACGACCTCGACCTGCTGCCGTCGCACCTGTCGCTCGTCACCGAGATCACCGTGGACTCCGACCTCGAGGTCCTGCAGGACGTCCACCCCGGCTGGGACGGCTCGGACGACCGCTTCGACCCGCAGAACTGGGACGACCTGCTTGACCTGCCGGAGCTCCGCACCGTGTACGCCGCCGCACCACTGCCCGCCCACGTCGCCGAGCGGCTCGCGGCCAAGGGCGTCGAGGTCCGCTCCGCCTGAGCGGGACGCGACCGGGACGCGACCTGGACGCACCGGGGCGGACGGACGGCTAGCGGTCCAGCGCCCGCAGCTGTTCGGTGAACTGCTTCGCGCCGCCCTGCGCCGGGTGCCGAACGGCGGTCGCCTCGATGCCGGCCAGCGCGAGCGCTCCCTGCGCCTTGCGACCGACGGCGACCACCCGGACCCGGTCCATACCGCCGAGGGCCTCCAGCAGCGCGAGGGCGACGGGCGCGCCCGAGCGGACCTCGGCGGGCCGCGGCGTGCGGTTCGTCAGCCGGTCCGGCGCCACGAAGGGGTGGTGCGGGAAGATCGCCCACGCCACCGGGAGCGCACCGCGCCAGCCCTCCAGTGCGGCGTGCACGACGCGCGACGAGGCCTCCCACGGTGCCGTCGGCTCCAGCGGGACGCCGTACTCGGGTCCGAGCTCGCGCATGCTCGTGAACGGCACACCCGTGTTCGTCATGCCGCGCCACCCCGGTGCCTCGGCCACGAGCAACGTGTCGGCCCCGGGCCCGGACTGCTCCAGGTACCGCGTCAGGTTCGCCCGTCGCAGTCGTCCCTCGGGCGTTCCGACGTCGTAGAGCGCCTCGGCGTCCGACTCGACGGGCACGGCGTCGAGCGCGGCCCAGAACGCCGCGAACCGCCCGCCCGTCCCGCTCACGAGCGCCCGAGCAGCCGGCGGTAGACGTCCTCGAGTCCCGCGGCCGACCGCTCCCAGCTCAGGCGCTCCGCGTGCTCCCGGCCCGCAGCGGCGAGCCCGGCGGCGTACGGCGCATCGGTCAGGATCCGCTCGATCTCGTCCGCCCACTCCTGCGGGTCACGCGACTCGAGCACGACGCCCGTCTCCCCGTCGACCACCGCCTCACGCAGGCCCCCGGCAGCGGCGGCCACGACCGGCACCCCGGAAGCGGAGCCCTCGAGCGCGACGAGCCCGTACGTCTCGGAGTGGGACGGCACGAGCACGGCTGCCGCGCCACGGAACAGGAACGCCAGATCGGCACGCGACTGCGGCCCGATGAAGGTGACGTGGTCGGCGATGCCCCTCGCGTCGGCGAGCCGACGCAGTTCGTCCACGTAGTCGCCCGCCTCACTCGAGACGTCGCCCGCGATGACCAGGGTGGGGCGGGCCTCCAGGCTGATGTCCGCGATCGCCTCGATCGCCAGGTCCAGGCCCTTGAGGGGTTGCACGCGCGCCGCCGCGACGACGTAGGGGGTGGCGGCGCGGCGCGCACCGACGGCGGCGGGGCGGAAGACGGAGCCGTCGACCCCCGGCGGCACGATCCAGATGCGGGCGTCGTCGCCGCCGAGCCGGGTGCGCACGGTCGAGGCCTCTGCCTCGGACACCACGACGACGGCGTCAGACTCGCGGGCGAGCAGTTCCTCGCCGGCGATGCGGCCCGCCGACTCGGGACGTTCGCCCTCGGACAGCGGTGTGGCCGGGTCGGCGGCGATTGAGTGGAATGACTGCACGTGGGGGATGCCGCGCTCGCGGGCGACGGGCAGCGCGGCGGCGCCGGAGAACCAGTGGTGCGAGTGCAGGACGTCGAACGGCCCGAGCTGCTCCAGCTCGTGGCGGAACGGTTCGATGAACGCGTCGTGCTCGCCCTTCGGCACCGGCTCGGCCGGCCCCGCTGACAAGAACCGCAGGCACACGCCCGGCACGAGCGACACCGAGTCCGGCTGCGTCGGGGCTGACCGGCGCGTGATGATGTCCACGTGGTGGCCCAGGTCGGCCAGCGCCTCGGCCTGGTGCCGGACGACGACGTTCATGCCGCCGACCTCGCCCGAACCGGGTTCGTCTCCGGGGGAGGTGTGCAGCGACACCAGCCCGATGTGCAAGGGTTCGGTCGTCGTGCTCACCGCTCAACCCTAGCCGCGCGGCCTCCGCTGCGACGGGCGCGCGGGCGCCACCACGACGGGCCGTCCTCCGGGTCTGGAACACGTGACCGCCCCGGCGTAACATTGGTGCATGCCCAAGCGAATGGTTCGGACCGTCTCCGGCTCGGAGCGCGTCAAGCGGACGCGCGCCGTCGCCGCGGTGATCCACTCCGGGCGACTCGAAGGATTCAAGGACAACCCCGAGTGGATCCGGTACATGGACCGCTTCGCGAAGGGCGAGATCAGTCGCGAGGAGCTCCGGGCTTTCGCGCACCGTCGGTGAGTCTTCGACCCGACGGCGGGTACTACGACGACCAGTACGTCCTCCGCAACAAGTTCGGGGCCACGAGCCGTGACCAACTCGCGGAACTCGAGGTCCCCGAGGTGCAGGACCGGGAGTTGGACCTCCTGCTCGGTGAGGTTCCCGGACTCGCGGGGCTCCTGCCATCGGAACGGGTGCGCCGTATCCACGCCCATCTCTTCCAGGACGTCTACGTCTGGGCAGGCCAGTACCGGCTCGACGGCATCGCGAAGAATCCTGACGAACCGTTCCTGGCGCCTGAACTGATCCCCGTACGGATGGCCCGGCTGGACGATGAGCTCGCTTCGCCCAGGATGCCGGAGCGTCCTCTGGACTTCTTGACCGAACAGTTCGCGACGCTCAACTACATCCATCCCTTCATGGAGGGTAACGGGCGAACCCAGCGGGAGTTCTGGCGCGAGTACGCGGCCGAACGTGGTGTCGTGCTCGACTGGCGGAGGGTCACGACAAATGAGAACCATCACGCCGCCCGCCGGTCGATGCTCGGTGACCTGCAACCCCTTCGCGAACTCCTCACGAAGGTGATCTGCACGGCGGCTGCAACGGGCGAGATCTGATCCTTCTCGCGCCGTCAGCGCTGCGACGGGCGTGCGGGTGCCACCACGACGGGCCGCCGGCCCGCCTCGTCCAGCGGGTCGGTGGGGAGGGCCGGATCACCTCCCAGGATCTGCACGCGCTGGTCGCCGTGTCGCTCCCAGAACGCCGCCGTCCACGCGCACAGGGCACCGTCGAGCAGGTCCTCGCGGTGCTTGTGCGTCGGACCGTGCAACACCGACGGGTCGGCGAGCCGCTGCGTCAGCGGATGGGAGTCCAGCAGCAGCGGCGGGTCGAGCGGGGTCTCGCGCAGCCGCCGGACCAGCTCGTCGAAGGCCTCGGCGCGACGGGCACGTGCCTCGGCCGCAGGGATCCGGAGGTCGAGCCGCTTGTACCGGGGTCGTTCCACGTCGTAGCCGAGCTCCTCCACGCCGACCAAGGTCGTGTACGGGTAGCACTCGAACATCGCCGGACCGGTGCGTCGTCGCATCGACTCCGTGTCGGAGACGTACCCGATGCCCTGCGTGGTCAGCCGGTCGAGCAGCGCTGCGCCGGCGCTCGCCGCCGACGCCTGGTTGGTCGGGTTCGCCGCGACCTTCCACCGGCCGTACCGCTGCCCGACCTGCCGCTCGGACTCGCGGATGCCCGTCGGGTTCGTCACGACGAGTGAGGCGTCCACGGCGATCAGGGATCGTGGCCCGACGTTCCCGGCGATCCAGTCCGTGACGGCGTCGACCCCGCGGGCCCAGCCGGCGTCGGTGATCGTGCCATCGTGGTCCATCGCGACCAGCCCGGTCTCGTTCGCGGCCTTCCGTTCGGAGCCGAGCCCCCACGCGAGGTCGATGCCGAGGTACGCGTTCACCCGCCCATCCTGCCCGGTGGACGGTTCATCCTCACAGCGCGGCTGCCCCGGAGTGGGGGTGCAGCGGTCGACGGAGCACGGGGCACCCTGGATCGTCGTACCGAACTCGAGGGGATGTCGCAGGATGCGCTGGTCAGCACTACCGACGAAGGCGAAGGCTTCGGTCGTCGTCGCGATCGCAGCGGTGATCTGGGTCGGGGGCGTGGGTACCGCCGGTGCTGTGGTGGGCGCAGCCGTGACGAGTGCGAGCCAGGACTCTGCTTCCCCGCGAGCCGTCGCCGACGCCACGACGACGACCCCGACACCCAGTTCGACGCCGACGCCGACTCCGACGCCGGTCGTCGAGGTGTCGGAGGTCTCGAAGGACTTCCCGATCCACTTCCGGAAGACCACCATCGACGATCCGACCCTCGCGAAGGGTCAGACGCGGCTGCAGACAGCGGGCGTCGACGGCGTGCTCACACGGACGTACCGCGTGACCACCACCGACGGCGTCGAGACGGACCGAGTCCAGGTCTCGAAGACCGTGTCGACCGCCCCGGTGACCGAGGTGACCGCGGTCGGCTCCTACGTCGAGCCGGCTCCAGCCCCCGCGGCTCCCGCGCCTGCGCCAGCCGCTCCCGCCCCTGCTCCCGCGCCCGTCGAGCAGGCGCCCGCGCCGTCGCACGACTTCATCACGCCCGGGGCGTTCTGCGCCGATGGGCAGGCCGGAGTCGTCGCCCAGGCCGCGAACGGCAACTCGTACACCTGCGGCGGCAAGGGCCCTGACGCGAACGGCCACCTGCACTGGAACGTGATGTGAAGTCTGCCCGCAAGACACCGGTGTCCGCGCGCTGAACACCGGCGTGCGCGTGTTCGACCAGGGAACACCGGTGTCTTGAGGGAACAAGAGCGGTCCCGGCTGCGGGCGGGCATCCGGCACGCGTGTACGGTCCGCTGCATGGCGAGCGAAGCGACGACGGTGCGGGTGCCCGGCCCTGACTGTGACCGCGAGGTCCGGATCAGCAGCCCCTCGCGGGTGCTCTGGCCCGAGGCGGGCATCACGAAGCTCGACCTCGCGGAGTACCTCGTCACGGTGGGCGACGCCTTCGTCCGGGCGAACGGCGACCGGCCGATCTCGCTGCAGCGGTTCCCCGGCGGCGTCGACGGCGAGCAGTTCTTCTCGAAGAACCCGCCGAAGGGAGCCCCCGACTACGTCCGCTCGGTGACAGTGACCTACCCGAGTGCCCGGTCGCACCCGCAGCTCGTGATCGACGAGCCGGCCGTGGCGGTGTGGGCCGCACAGATGAACACGGTGGTCTTCCACCCGTGGGCCTCTCGTGCCGAGGACAGCGACCACCCGGACCAGCTCCGCATCGACCTCGACCCGCAGCCCGGCACCGACTTCGGCGACACGGTGCCGGTGGCCGAGGAACTCCGGAAGGTCCTCGACGAGGTCGGTCTGACCACCTGGATCAAGACGAGCGGCAACCGCGGCCTGCACGTGTTCGCGCCGATCCGCCCCGAGCACGAGTTCCTCGAGGTGCGGCATGCAGTGATCGCTGCGGCGCGCGAACTCGAACGACGGATGCCCGACCGGGTCACGACGGCGTGGTGGAAGGAGGAGCGGGGGCAGCGGATCTTCGTCGACTTCAACCAGGCCAACCGCGACCGCACGATGGCCGGTGCTTACAGCCCCCGGGCCCTGGCGCACGCCTCGGTGTCGACGCCGATCGGGTGGGACGAACTGCGCGCCGCGGACCCGACGACCTTCACGATCCGCACGGTGCCGGAGCGGCTGCGGACCACGGGCGACCCGTGGGAGTCGATGGGGGAGCAGCCGGGCAGCATCGCGCCGCTGCTCGAGTGGTGGGAGCGGGACCTGGCGAACGGCGAGGGAGAGCTGCCGTTCCCGCCGGACTTCCCGAAGATGCCGGGGGAGCCGCCGCGCGTGCAGCCCTCACGAGCGAAGAAACCGAGCTGAGCCCGAGCGGCCGAGAGGCCGAGCAACCGGCGGCCGAATGCCGAACAGCCGCGGCCGAGCGTCAGGCTGCGGAGGAGACGTCCCGCTGGCGGTCCGGGTCCTCGACGCGCGTGGTGTGCGTCGGCAGCCCGATGCTGGCGGTGTGCAAGCGGGTGAGCCGCGACCAAGTGCCGCGGTGCACGTCGGTGATGCCGTCGACGATCACGAGCCGAGTCCGACCGTGACGAGTGCGAGCGCGGTGGCGGTCACGCCGGCGATGGCGCTGATGACCGCGCTGAGCTGCAGGACGCGCTGGCGCCGTGCCTCTCGGACTTCTGTGAAGGGGCTCCGCCGAGGGTGGCGGACAAGCGTGCTGGTGCTCATGTCGATCCGCTCCGATCCGGGCATCCAGACTGGACGCCTCGTGCTGCTGAGATCATCCTGGCACGGCTTCGCTAGTTCGGCTAACTACTTTTCCCCGAACGTGACAGAACAGCGACAAACGGACACCACAGTGCGTTCCGCCGTCAGGACAGCACGTCGTTCAGGTCGTACGCACTCGGCACCTCGAGCTGCTCGAACCCGCAGGACGTCGCCTCGCGATCGGGCCGCCACCGCTCGAACTGCACGGTGTGCCGGAACCGGTCGCCCTCCATCTGGTCGTACCGGACCTCGAGCACCAGCTCCGGCGCCAGCCGGACGAACGACGTGTCGCGACCCGACGAGAACCGCGAGCGTTCCCCGTCACCGGTGACGGGCCTCCCGTCCGCATCGCGGAGCACGACGGGCTCGAACTCGTCGATCAACGCGGCCCGGCGCTTGTCGGAGAAGGCGGAGACGCCGCCGACCTGGCGGAGCTCGCCGTCCGCGTCGTACAGCCCGACGAGCAGCGACCCGACGCCGGAGCCGCTCTTGTGCACGCGGTAGCCGATGGCGACGACGTCGGCGGTGCGGTGGTGCTTGATCTTGAGCATCGAGCGCTTGTTCGGTTCGTACGGCCGCGCTCGGGGCTTCGCGACGACGCCGTCGAGCCCGGCGCCCTCGAAGGTCGTGAGCCATTCACGGGCCTGCTCCACGTCGAGGGTGGTGCGGGTGACGAAGAGCGGGTCGGTCATCGCGTCGCCGAGCTGCTCCAGGCGCTCGCGACGCTCGTCGAAGGGGCGGTCCACCAGCTCCTCGCCGTCCACGGCCAGCAGGTCGAAGGCCACGAACTGGGCCGGGGTCTCGACGCTGAGCTTGGCGATCCGTGAGGCCGCCGGGTGGATGCGCTGCGAAAGCGCCTCCCAGTCGAGGCGCTCGGCACCGGGCTCGCCGGAACGCAGGATCACCTCGCCGTCCAGGACGACCGGGTGGTCGCGCCCGCCGAACTGCGCGCGGAACGCCTCGACGAGCTCGGGGAAGTACCGGGTGAGCGGCTTGGCGCCGCGGCTCCCGATCTCGACGTCGTCACCGTCGATGGTCACGATGCCCCGGAAGCCGTCCCACTTCGGTTCGTACCGCAGCCCGCCCTTCGTGCTGTCCGGATCGGGGACGGTGGCGACGGCCTTGGCGAGCATCGGTGCGATCTCCATGGGTCTTGTCTACTCGCGCGCGTCGCGGGGGCTGTCGGCGCGGCCTGCGCCGTCTGCCTGGAGGCCCGTGCTCCGCCCGGCACGTGCGTTCGGTGAGCAGAAATGGTCGGGTCCAGTGCCCGCACCCGACCATTTCTGCTCACCATGCGTCGGGAGCAGGGCCGTCGCCGGGCAGGTCGGCGCGCGTCGGTAGGGTGGCCGTCGTGACGACCGTGCCCCCACCGGCAGCGCCGGCCCCGGAACCGATCAGCCCCGTGCAGGCCGCCGCGCTCCGCGACGGCGTCCTGCCACCCGTCGAGCAGGTCCGGCCGGGCATCTGGACCCTCGCGGTGCCGTTCCGGTTCGGGGTGCCCGACGCGACCCTCGTGTACGTCGTCGAGGCGGCGGACGGCTCGCTCGCGGTGATCGACCCCGGGTGGTCGGCCGACGGCGGGCTCGCCGAGCTGCGGGACGGGCTCGCCGCGATCGGACGGACCCTGGACGACGTGTCGCTCGTGGCCGTGACGCACCTGCACGCCGACCACCTGGGCGCCGCGGCGGCCATCCGACGGGCGACGGGTGCACGTGTGGCGATGCACGGCCTCGAGGTCCGTGCGCTCGAACGGGAACGCGCCGACGCCGAGCGGAACGACGCGGACATCGCGACGTGGGGGCTGCCCGAGCACCTGCAGGCCGGGGTCGTCGAGGCGTGGGGCAGCGGACGCCGGATCGGGATGGGCCGGATCGAGGCGCCGTACGCGGACGTGCTGCTCGGGGACGGCGACCTGCTGCCGATCCCCGGTCGGACGATCCGCACGCTGTGGACCCCGGGGCACACGAGCGGGCACGTGTGCTTCCTCGACGAGGCCGACGGGCTGCTGTTCTCCGGCGACCACGTGCTGCCGCGGATCAACTCCGGCATCGGGCTCGGCGGCCGGACCGGGACGAATCCGCTCGGCGACTACCTGGCGTCGCTCGCGCGGCTCGACCCGTACGCCGACCTCGAGGTCTGCCCGGGCCACGAGTACCGGTTCCGGGACGTCGTCACCCGCGCGCAGACCCTGGCTCGGCACCGGGAGGAACGCTCGCGCCACGTTGCCGCGGCCCTCGACGCACTGGACCGTCCGACGCTGTTCGAGGTCGCCGCCCGGGTGCCCTTCAGCGGCGGGATCGAGTCGATGACCGGGTTCCTGCTCGCGAGCGCGCTGACGCAGACGGCCTTCCACGCGGAGCTGCTCGGGCGGGCCGACGAGGTGCGACCCGCCTGACGAGCGCCGCAGCCGCGCGGGTCAGCCGAGTGTCGTCGCCAGGCGCTCGATCGTCGTCTTCGCGTCGGCGAACTCCGCGGCGGCGTGGTCGGCCAGCGGTGCGAGGTCCGGCAGCCGGTCGGCCAGGGTCGCGCTGACGGTGATCGGGTACAGCTTCATGCCGAGCGCGGTGCCGAGCACGATGTGCAGGACGGGGGAGCCGTGGTCCCAGCCCTCGGTCGGGGTGCCGGCGTCGTAGGTGGCGCCGCGGCTCACCACGGTGACGACAGGGCGTCCGGCCAGGGGCTGCACGCCGCCGGTCAGGATGCCGGGCACGTGGATGCGGTCGATCCAGGCCTTCAGGGTCGACGGCACGGTGTAGTTGTACAGCGGCGCACCCACCACGACGACGTCGGCGGCCAGGAGCTCGTCGATGACCTCTTGACGAAGGGCCTCGGCCTCGGGCGCGACGGTCTCCTCGGCGGTGCGGTCGGCGGCGGCCCAGTGCAGCGCCGAGCTCTCCAGGTGGGGGAGCTGGTCGACGTGCAGGTCCCGTCGGACGACCGTGTACTCCGGGCCGCGGGCGCGCCAGGCGTCGGCGAAGGCCGCGGTCAGTGCGCGCGAGCGGGAGTGGGACAGGTCGGCCGAGGAGTCGATGTGCAGCAGCGTGGGCATGTCGCCAACGCTACCGGCGCGGACCCGGCCGGGCGCGGATGCGAAACGGCCCCGCCTGCTCCGGTGGAGGAGCAGGCGGGGCCGTCACGGGCCTCCCGTCCACCGCGCGGGCACGCGACGGACGGGAGACGTCTCAGGGTGTCAGCGCTGGGCGCGACGACGACGCGCGAAGCGGGCGCCGATGAGGCCGGCACCGGCGACGAGCAGGCCCAGGGCCCACGGCAGCGCGTCGGTGGTGTCCGAGCCGGTGTAGGCGAGCTGCCCGCCGGTGTTGACCGGGGCGACCGGGGCCGCTGCCGGCGCGACCGGGGTCGGGTCGGCGATACCGGCGACCGCGGTCGGCTGGACATCCACGGCGAACGTCGTGCTGAACGAACCGAACGCGACGGACAGGTTGTGCACCGAGGCGTGCGGGAAGGTGACGCCGACGACGCCGAAGTCACCGAGCTCGGGGTCCGGAGCGATCACGTCGCTGGCGATGTCCGACGTGACGGTCGGCAGGACCGTCTCGTCCTCGTCGGCCAGGATGTCGTTGCCGTACCGGTCGACGAGCCCGCCCTGCACGACGAGCGTGCCGCCCTGCTTCACGGTCGGACGACCGCCGTCGGTGAACACGACGGAGAAGGAGTCATCGGTGGACTCGGCGTCGACCGTGTAGACCGAGCCGTCGGGCGCGATGACCCACGACCGCTGCTTCTCGGCTTCCAGCTGCGAACGGTCGATCGTGTAGACCTGCACGCCGAGCGGTGCGCCGGCCTCGACGGTGAGCGAGACGTACTGGGTGACGGACTCGGTGCCGCTGGTCGCCGTGACGGCGAAGGTCCAGTCCCACGCCTCGGTCGTGACGCCGCTGAGCTCACCGGTCGACGCGTCGAAGGTGAGGCCGTCGGGGAGCTGGTCCGCGGGGGACATCTCGTCCTCGGGGTACTCCTCCGCGTACTCGGCGTCGTCCTCGTCGAACCAGGCGAGGCTGTACTTCGGCTCCGGGAAGCCCTGCGCACGGAAGGTGTGCGAGAAGGCGTCACCGGCGGCTGTGCTCAGCTCGAGCGGGCTGTCCTGCGTGGCACCGGCCTTGGTGGGCTGGCCGTCCTCACCGAGGAACGCCGGGGTCTGCGTCACGGCGGCGGTGGCCTCGGACTCGACCGTGGAGGTCTCGGTCGCGCCGGGCAGCGTGCCCGTGACGGCGACCGTGATGGTCTTGCGGACGTCGGTCGGGTCGACGACGTAGCTCGCGGCCTTCGACAGGACGTTGCCGTCCTGGTCGGTCCAGGAGTACTTGTACCCCGCCTCGTCGTCGAAGCCGGTGACGACGGCGACGAGTCGGGTGCCGACCTTGGCCGTGCCCTCGATGGTGACGGCGGCGTCGGCGGCCTTGGCCGTGACGTCCGGCTTCGGGGTCTCGGTCGGCTTCGGAGCCTCGGTGGCGGCCGGCGCGGTGGTCTCCGGCGCGGCGGGCTCGGTGGCCTCGGGGGTGGGCGCCGGGGCTTCCTCGGCCGGAGCCGGGGTCTCGGGCGCGGTCTCGACGGGCGGGTCCGTCGGCGTCGGCGTCTCGTCGGAGACGACCGGAGCGGGCGTCTCGGCGGCCACGATCGGCTGCGTGGTGTCGAGCGTCTCGGCGTTGGCGGCCGTCGCGGTCATGATGCCGAGGCCGGTGGTCAGGCCGACCAGGGCGACGGTGGTGCCGACGGCGCAGGCGCGACGGACGGTGGAGGTGCTGCGGTGCACGGGATCCCCCAGGGATTCGGTCCGGGCTCATCGCCCAGATCATGTGAATTTGCCGAGAATGTCGGCGTTCTCGGATCGTAGCGGGATGAGGTTGCCGGGCTGTGACGATTCACCGGAATGTGACCCGGGTTGGGGGTGCGTGCGGGAAACCGCCGGACCCCCGCACGCCCGGCGCGCCCTGTGGGCGTGGGAGGACGGACGGGAGGCGCGGTGCGGGCCCGCACCGCGCCTCCCGTCCGTCCGGGGCCGCGTCTCAGGCGCGACGGCGACGCAGCCGGTGGACCAGCAGACCGCCGCCGGCGGCGAGCAGGCCCAGCGCCCACGCGAGCGGCCCGGAGGCGTCAGCGCCCGTGTAGGCGAGGTGCCCACCGCCGCCGGCCGTCGGGGTCGTGTCGCCGACGGTCGCGACCGACGGCCGCACGTCCACGTCGAACGTGGTCGAGACGTCACCGAGGGCGACCGTGATGGTGTGCGGCGAGGCGCGCGGGAACCGGACGCGGGGCTCCCACTCGCCGTACGGCAGCGTCACTTCGTCGCTGGCCACGCTGCTCGTCACGACGGGCTGCGCGCCGTCGGACTCCTTCGTGCTGTTCCCGAAGGCGTCGAGGGCCGTCACCCGGACGACCATCGTCGCCCCCTGGGCCACCGGGACGGCGTCGACCGGGATCGACTTCGGGCTCTCCGCGAAGATCTCGCGCAGGCCCTCGGCGTCGCGGAGCCACCCCTTCGGTGACCCGATCGTGCCGACGAGCAGGCTGAGTTCCTCCGTCGCGGCGGGACGGATGGACAGGTGGACGTACTGGGTGGCAGCGCGGGACCCGTTCATCGCCATGACCTGGAAGTCGTACTCGCCGGCCACCGTCGGGGCGCCGCTCAGGACCCCGCTCGTGTCGCCGACGGCGAGGCCGAGCGGTGCGATCGGGTGTTCGTTGCCCGGGACGGGGAACGCCGTCGGGCCGGTCAGCAGGACGTAGTGCAGCTCCGTCGACGACCCCGTCGCGGTGAAGGTGCGCTCGATCTGCTCGCCCGCGGTGGTCTCGATGCGGATGGGTGACTCGGGCGTCGAGGGTTCGGTGAACGTGATGGTGTCCGGGGCGGCGGGCTCGTCGGTGTCCTCGGCGCCGACCACGACCACGACCTCGAACGACGTGGAGACGCCCCCTTCGGAGACCGTCACGGTCCGGGTGCCGGTGCCGCCGAAGGTCACGGTGTTCGAGGAGTCCCCGTCGTTCCACACCGCCGAGTCGGAGTCGTCCGTGCTCGTGACCGTCGACCGGGGGTAGTCCGGACCCGGCGTGGTCCGGTTGCCGTACGCGTCGACCGCGAGGCCGGCGAGCGTGAGCGGGGTGTCCTCGGCGACGGGGATGCTCGGCACGATGCGGACGCGGCCCTGACCGGCGGCCTGTTCCCAGATCGTGCCGTCGGTCTCGACCTGCCACAGCCCGTTGTAGTCGGGGGTGGCGACGCCGAACGTCACGCCCACGGGGTCACCGGGTGCGACCGTCAGCTCGACGTACTGGGTGATGTCGGTCGAGCCGCTCAGGGCGACGACCTGGAACCGGAAGGTCCCGGCCTCCTTCGGGTCGCCGCTCAGGACACCGGTGTCGACGTTGACCCAGTAGTCGGAGGACGGGGCGTCCTGGATGGCGTAGCCGACGGTGCCGTCGCCGCCGGTGGTCTCGAAGGTGCGTGTGAAGGGCGTGCCGCTGGTGGCGGTGAGCTCGATCGGGTCCTCGGCGGTCGACGGTTCCGTGAAAGCGAGGTCGCTGCCGTCGTCGGCCGCGGGTGCCGCGGGTGCCGCAGGTGTCGTCGGTGTCGCCGGTGCGGCGGGTGCCGTGGGCTCTGGTGCCGCCGTTTCCGGGACCGCAGTCGGCGTCGTGCCGGTGGACGGGCCTCCCGGCTGCTCGTCGGTGTCGACCGTCGTGACGGGCGCGGCGGGCTCGGCCGGCGTACCGGGCTCGGCCGGCGTACCGGGTGTCGCCGTGCTCGTGGCGGTCGTGGGCTCGGCCGCGACGGCGGTCGCGGCGCCGATGCCGAACGCCGACGACGCAGTGACGATGGCGACGGCTGCGCCGATGGCAGCGACACGTCGTGTGGTGGAGGTGCAGGGCTGGTTCATGGGATCCCCCTCGGATGCCGGTCGGGGCACCGGGAGGTGCCCTCATCCAGGAGATGTCTGCGTCGACGAGATCCTGACGGATGCCCAGGTCTCGATCCGGTCACGGCGCTGGACGGCACGCGCTCGATCGCGTGTGCGCTGGCTGGCGCGCCGGCGGATCAGTCGCCGACGGCCGCCGCCGCACGCTCGAGCGCGTCACGGAGTGCGCGGACCGCCGGGGACGACGACCCCGCGGACCGCACCACGGTGAAGATCGTGCGTCGGGGGCCCTCCGGCAGCTCGAGCAGTCGACAGGTCGTCGTCCGGCCGGTCCACATCAGGTCCGGCATCAGGCTCACCGCGTTGCCGGACTCGACCAGGCGGATCTGCGTCTGCAGGTCGGCGGTCTCGTACCGGACGTCGGGCTCGAAACCCCAGCGCCGACAGACCTGTTCCGCGAAGTGCCGCGACGCGGTGCCGCGGGGCTCCATCACCCAGGGCATGGTGCGGGCGTCCTCGAGCGACGACACCGGGCGCAGGGCCGTGTCGAGCGGGGGCAGGGCGAGCCGGACGGCGTCGGTCGTCAGGTCGGAGCGGTCGAGCCCGGGCAGGTGCGGAGCGGCGTGCGCCGGGTACTGCTCGGCGATGACCATGTCGAAGTCACGGGCCCACGTCTCGTTCAGTGCGGTCTCCGGTTCCCGCTGGACCATCTCGACCCGGACGTCGGGGTGTTCCGTGGCCATCTCGTGCAGGGCGCTCGGCATCAGGGCGAGGGCCGCGGACTGGAACACCGCGACCCGGACGCGGCCCTGCACGGACGACAGGGTGTCCTCGACCTGTGACTGCGCGTGCTCGAGGACGTCGAGCACCTGGCCCGCCGCGGCCACCAGCACCTCGGCCTGCGGGGTGAGCTGGAGCCGACGCCCGGCCTTGCGGAGGAGCTGCACGCCGGCCTCCCGCTCCAGGGCGCTCAGCTGCTGCGAGACCGCCGACGGGGTGAAGTTCACGGCCTCGGCGACGGCCGCGATCGTGCCGCGGATGGACAGCTCACGGAGGAGCACGAGACGGCGGACGTCGAGCATGGTCCGACGCTAGCCGGATCAGGACCGGAACGGTAGCGCAACTGAACGGTATCCATCAGGAACGCTCACTTCCGCTACCGCATCCCCGACCTCCACACTGAACCCATGACGACGCTGCACGAGGACTCCGCCATCGACCACGACGCCCTGGCGGACCAGTCCGTCGCGCTCGTCCGACAGTGGCTCGCCGAGGCCGAGACCTACCCGGTCGACGGCTCGGCGAAGCAGCTCGCCGGCGTGCTCGCCGACCCCGCCGGACTCGACTTCGCCGTCGGGTTCGTCGACGGGGTCGTGCGACCGGAAGACCTCGCCGTCGCCGCCCGCAAGCTCCGCCAGATCGCCCCCGACGCCCCCGGGTTCCTGCCCGCCGCGCTCCGCGGACTCGTCCGGCTCGGCGGCGGCATGGCCCCGATGCTGCCGAACGTCGTGGTCCCCATCGCTCGACGCGTCCTCCGGAACATGGTCGGCCACCTGATCGTCGACGCCACCGACTCCAAGCTCGGCCCGGCCATCGCCGGCATCAAGCGCGACGGCGTCCGCCTCAACGTCAACCTGCTCGGCGAGGCCGTCCTGGGCGAGCGCGAAGCCGCCCGCCGACTCGAGGGCACGCACAAGCTCCTGGCCCGCGACGACGTCGACTACGTCTCCATCAAGGTGTCCTCGACGGTGCACCCGCACTCGCCGTGGGCGTTCGGCCACGCGGTGGACGACATCGTCGAGCAGCTCCGACCGCTCTTCCAGCGTGCCGCACACGCCACCCCGGCCAAGTTCATCAACCTCGACATGGAGGAGTACAAGGACCTCGACCTCACCATCGCGGTCTTCACGAAGCTCCTCGACGAGCCCGAGTTCCTCGGCCTCGAAGCCGGCATCGTGCTGCAGGCGTACCTGCCCGACGCGCTCGCCGCGATGCAGGAGCTGCAGGAGTGGTCCGCCGCCCGCCGTGCCCGCGGTGGTGCCGGCATCAAGGTCCGTCTGGTCAAGGGCGCGAACCTGCCGATGGAGCAGGTCGAGGCCTCGGTCCACGGCTGGCCGCTCGCCACCTGGCACACCAAGCAGGACTCGGACACCAACTACAAGCGCGTGCTCGACTGGGCGCTCACCCCATCGCGCGTCGAGAACGTCCGCGTCGGTGTCGCCGGGCACAACCTGTTCGACGTCGCGCACGCCTGGCTGCTCGCCGGTGAACGCGGCGTGCGGGACGGCATCGAGTTCGAGATGCTGCTCGGCATGGCGCAGGGTCAGGCATCGGCCGTGAAGAACACCGTCGGTTCGCTCCTGCTCTACACGCCGGTCGTGCACCCGGGCGAGTTCGACGTCGCGATCGCCTACCTGATCCGCCGTCTCGAAGAGGGCGCGTCGCAAGACAACTTCATGTCCGCGGTCTTCTCGCTGGTGTCCTCGCCGCCGCTGTTCGCCCGTGAAGAGGAGCGCTTCCGCGCCTCCCTGGTGCCGCTCGCGACGCCCGAGGGCCTCGAAGCACCGGCCTCACACCGGGTCGCCGACCGCTACGCCGCCGTCGGCCGCCCCGGCCCCGGCCACTTCGAGAACACCCCGGACAGTGACCCCTCGGTCGGCGCCGTCCGCGCCTGGGGCGACGCCATCACCGCACGGGTCGCCTCGTCGACGCTCGGCGTCCGCGCCGTCCAGGAGGCCCGGGTCGACTCCGCCACGGCCCTCGACTCCGCGCTCGGCCGCGCCAGGGCCGCCGGTGCGGTCTGGGGGACCTGGTCCGGTGGTGCGCGTGGTGCCGTGCTGCACGCCGTCGGCGACGCACTCGAGGCGAACCGCGCTGCGCTCATCGAGGTCATGGCGTCGGAGACCGGCAAGACCATCGACCAGGCCGACCCCGAGGTGTCCGAGGCGATCGACTTCGCGCACTTCTACGGCACCCTGGCGTCCTCGCTCGACGACGTCGACGGCGCCACCTTCACGCCCGCTGCGCTGACCCTGGTCGCGCCGCCGTGGAACTTCCCCGTCGCGATCCCCGCCGGATCGACCCTCGCCGCGCTGGCGGCCGGGTCCGCCGTCGTGCTGAAGCCCGCGCCGCCCGCCGAGCGCTCCGGCGCCGTGCTCGCCTCGATCATCGAGACCGCGCTCGACGCCCACGGGGCCCCGGCCGACGTGCTCGCGTTCCTGCAGGTGTCGGAGAACGACCTCGGGCAGCAGCTCATCGCGTCCCCGATGGTCGACCAGGTCATCCTCACCGGTGCGTACGAGACGGCCGAGCTGTTCCGCTCGTTCCGCCCCGACCTGCCGCTGCTCGCCGAGACCTCGGGCAAGAACGCCGTGATCGTCACGCCGTCGTCCGACCTCGACCTCGCCGTGAAGGACGTCGTCGCGTCAGCGTTCGGACACGCCGGCCAGAAGTGCTCGGCCGCGTCCCTCGTCGTCATGGTCGGCTCGGTCGCGAAGTCGAAGCGCTTCCGGAACCAGCTGCTCGACGCGGTGGCCTCGCTCACGGTGGGGTACCCGACCGACGCCGCGACGCAGATGGGTCCCGTCATCGAGCCGGCCTCGGGCAAGCTGCTCGACGGCCTGACGAAGCTCGGCGCGGGGGAGTCCTGGGCCGTCGAGCCGAAGCAGCTCGACGAGACCGGCAAGCTCTGGAGCCCGGGTGTCCGACAGGGCGTCCGCCGCGGCTCGGAGTTCCACCGCACCGAGTACTTCGGCCCGATCCTCGGCATGATGACCGCGGACTCGCTCGACGAGGCGATCGACATCGTGAACGAGGTCGACTACGGCCTGACCTCGGGCCTGCACTCGCTCGACCCGGTCGAGATCGGCACGTGGCTGTCGCGGATCCAGGCGGGCAACCTCTACGTCAACCGCGGCATCACGGGCGCCATCGTCCGGCGTCAGCCGTTCGGCGGGTGGAAGAAGTCGGCCGTGGGCGCCGGCACGAAGGCGGGTGGGCTGAACTACCTGCTCGGGCTCGGATCATGGACGCCCGCACCGGCGACCGCTGCGTCCGGTGTCGCCGTGTCGGGTCCGGTCTCGGCGTTCGCCCGGGCTGCCGAGGTCACTTCGCCGGTGCTCGACCGTGCGCTGGCGTCCGACGAGCAGGCGTGGTCGACGCTGTTCGGCACCGCGACCGACGTCTCGGCGCTCTCCGCCGAGCGGAACATCGCCCGGTACCTGCCGTTCCCGTCGGTGCAGGTGCGGCTGGCCGCGGTTGCCGACTCGGACACGGACGCTGAGGCCTCGGTGGTCGAGCTCGTCCGCGTCGTCGCCGCAGCGCTCCGTGCCGGCACGACGATCGAGGTCTCCACGGCCGCGACGCTGCCGTCCTCCGTCGCCGCGGCGATCCGTTCGCTGCCGATCGTCCGCTCGCTGTCGCAGACGGTGTCCGACGAGGCCTTCGCCAGCTCGGTCGCCTCAGGGCCGTCGACCCGGGTGCGGCTCATCGGTGGTGACACCTCGGCGCTGTACTCGGCCGTCGGTGGTCGTCCGGACGTCGCGGTCTACGGAGGCCCCGTGACCGAGGCCGGTCGGCTCGAGATCCTGCCCTTCGTCCGCGAGCAGGCGGTGTCCATCACGGCGCACCGCTTCGGCACGCCGAACCACCTGACCGACGACCTGATCTGACCCCGGATCGCGGCGCTGGCGTTCGGGTCCAGCGCCGCTTGCACAGCCGAAGTGCCCCCGAACCGCGCGATCGCGTGGTTCGGGGGCACTTCGGTTGTGCGGAGAGTCCCGGTCAGTCGGCGACGGCGGGCTGCTGCGCGATCATCGAGCCGGTCACGAGCTCTCGGAGCTCGGTGGGCAGGGGGATCGGTCGGCGGGCGCCCTCGCGGTCGATGATGACGTGCACGAACTCACCCGTGGCGAGCAGGGCGCCGTCGGACTGCCGGAACAGGCCGAACTCCCACGACAGGCTCGTGGTGCCGAGGTGCTTCGAGCGCATCCCGACCTCGATGACGTCCGGCCAGACGGCGGACTCGACGAACCGGCAGCTCGACGACACCAGCACGGCGATCCACTCCGACGAGAACGGGTCGAGCCCGGCGGCCTCGCGGAACCAGTACGTCGACGCGTTGTCCATCGCCGAGTAGTAGATCGTGTTGTTGACGTGCCCGAACATGTCGTTGTCGTTCCACCGGGTGGGGTAGGAGCGGCGGAACGGGTACTCGTCGATGGTCATCGGTCTCCGATCGGTGGTGCGGGTGTGGCGTGCACCGCGTCGGGCCGCAGGACGTACTCGAACGCCGCACGGGCCCGGTCGGGATCAGGGGTCTCACCGGAGATGAACTCGGCGTAGGTGAACGACTCGGAGATCCGGACGAGCAGCCGTGCGAGCTCCTCAGCCGACAACGGTGCCGGATCGAACGTACCGGACGACTCCTGCTGCTCGATGAGAGCGGTCACCCGGGCGACGAACCGGCTCTGCACGTCGCTGTCCGAGGTGGTGAGCAGACGCATCGCCCGAGCGGGTTCGCGCGTCAGGAACGCCCGGAAGTACGGGGCGTCGATCAGGTCGGCGGTGAACCGGTCGAGCACGACGACGAGCCGGGCTGCTCCGGTGGCCCCGATCTCGTCGGCGGCGTGAGTGGCTCCGTCGAGGGTCGGGACTGCGAGGGACCACAGGATCTCGGACAGCAACCGGTCACGGTTGCCGACCCAGCGGAACAGCGACGTGCGGTCGACGCCGAGTGCAGCAGCCAACGCCCCCATGTCGATCCGCGAGCCGGCGATGAAGGTGTGACGGGCCTCCCGGAAGGCGCGCAGCGCAGAGTCTGATGTGTACACGCGATCCTCTCTTGCAACGTTTTCGAGAATGATGCATCGTGGTTCCCATGTCAACGACGATGCCCGCGACGCCCCTGCTCGAATCGGACTTCTACGGCTTCCAGCAACAGCTCACCGAGCAGGAGCGCGCGTCGCTCGGGCAGCTCCGGCAGTACCTCGAGCGCGAGGTCGCGCCCATCGCCGACGCGTACTGGGCGCGCGCCGAGTTCCCGATGCAGGTCATCGCGCCGCTCGCCGAGCTCGGCATGTACGGGCCGGGCGTCCCGCTCGTGCGGCAGTTCGAGAACTCGGCCGTGTACCGCGGCTGGGCGGCCCTCGAACTCGGACGCGTGGACGCGAGCGTCGCCACCTTCATCGGCGTGCAGTCCGGCCTGGCGATGAACTCGATCGCGGTCGCCGGCAGTGACGAACAGCAGCGCGAGTGGCTGCCCCGCATGGCTGCGGGTGAGATCGTCGGGGCGTTCGGGCTCACCGAGCCGTACTCCGGCAGTGACTCCGCGAAGGGTCTGCGCACCACCGCCCGGCGCGAGGGCGACGAGTGGGTGCTCGACGGCGAGAAGCGCTGGATCGGCAACGCCACCTTCGCCGACGTCGTCGTGATCTGGGCGAAGGACGTCGCCGACGGCCAGGTCAAGGGGTTCCTGGTCACCACCGACACCGCGGGCTTCACCGCGACGAAGATCGAGGACAAGATCGCGCTGCGCGGCGTGCAGAACGCCGACATCGTCATGCACGACGTCCGGGTGCCCGAGTCGCGCCGGTTGCAGAACGCGACGTCGTTCCGCTCCACCGCCGAGGTGCTCCGACTGACCCGCACCGAGGTCGCCTGGCAGGCCGTCGGCATCGCGGTCGGGGCGTACGAGGCCGCGTTGGCCTACGCCCGCGAGCGGATCCAGTTCGGCAAGCCGATCGCCGCCCACCAGCTCGTGCAGGACCTGCTCGTCAAGTCGCTGTCGAACATCACGGCCTCGATCGCACTGTGCACGCAAGCCTCGGCCATGCAGGACGCCGGGGTCGGTGGTGACGAGCACTCGGCGATGGCCAAGGCGTTCGCCACCGCGAAGATGCGGGAGACCGTCGCCTGGTGCCGCGAAGTACAGGGCGGCAACGGCATCGTGCTCGACAAGGGCGTGGCCCGGTTCTTCGCCGATGCCGAGGCGATCTACTCGTACGAGGGCACGCGCGAGGTCAACACCCTGATCGTCGGGCGGGCGATCACCGGGCAGGCCGCGTTCGTCTAGCGGCCCACCCGGCTCGCCCCGGTTCGCCGGGCGGGTGCGCTACCCGAGCAGCGCCGGCCGCTCCCACTCCTGGTCGAGCACGTGCTGCCCGAGGAACGCGAACACCGTCTCGTACCAGACCACGGCGTGCTGCGGGGCGAGTACCCAGTGGTTCTCGTCCGGGAAGTACAGGAACCGGTGCGGCATCGTGCCGTCCGGTGCCGCGTGGTGCTCCGCGAGTTCGGACCAGAGCCGCAGCCCCTCGCCGATCGGCACCCGGTAGTCCTTGTCGCCGTGGATGACGAGCATCGGTGACGTGATCTCGGCCACGAACCGGTGCGGGTCGTTCGCCGCGATCCCCTCGGCGTCGAAGATCGACGACCAGTACTGCGACGAGTCCGTCGTGCCGTTGAACTGGTCGAGCGCCCACAGGCTCGCGTGGGTGACGATCGCCCGGAACCGGTCGGTGTGCCCGGCGACCCAGTTCGCCATGTACCCGCCGAACGACCCGCCCATCGCGGCGGTGCGGGTCGCGTCGATGTCCGCCCGCGCCTCGACCACGTCGGTGATCGCCATCAGGTCGGTGTACGGCGCCTGGCCCCAGGCGTTCCAGCCACGGTTCACGAAGTCGAGCCCGTAGCCGGTGGACAGCGCGGGGTCCGGCAGCAGCACGGCGTACCCGCGGGCTGCGAGCAGCATCGGGTTCCAGCGCCAGGACCACTGGTTCCACGAGTTGAGCGGTCCGCCGTGGATCCACAGGACGAGCGGGTGCGGCCCCTCACCCTCGGGCACGACCAGCCAGCCGCGCACGCGGGCGCCGTCGGCTGCGGTCGTCTCGACCTCTTCCAGGTGGGCGGGCACGTCCGGCAGGGGCGCTGGCGTCGCCAACGGGGTCACCGTGCCGTCCGTCGCGATCCGCACCGGGTGCAGCGGGGCCGCCCAGGAGGCCCGGAGCGCCACGACCACGCCCGTCGCCGCCGCGACGCGCAGGCTCGAGTACGCCCAGTCGTCGTGCGTCAGCTGCTCGACGGCGCCGCCGTCGAGGGGGATGCGGAAGACCGGCGCGCGGCCGTCCTGGTCGGCGATCGCCAGGAGCGCGCGGTCGCCGTGCTCGAACACGAGTTCGCTCGGCCAGCGGTCCCAGTCGGTCGCGACACGGCGGGCGTCGGAGCCGTCGATGCCGGCGACCCAGACCTCCTGCTGGTTCGCGCCGGCCGGTGTGGAGCGGACGGCGCGGACCCAGGCGATCGTCCGGCCGTCGTGGCTGAGCGCCGACATCTCGTGGTCGACGTCGACGTCGTCGAACAGCACCGTGCGGTGGCCGCTGGACAGATCGATGGTGACGAGCGTCGAGCGGTCCCCACGGGCCTCCCGGACGCCGACGGATGCCAGCAGGACCGAGCCGTCGGGCGTGAGCGCCCCGCTGACGTGGTCGAGCGAGCGGCCGGGGGCCGGTGTGCGGTCGACGGGCTGGACGGGCTCGGCGCTGGCGCCGACGGCGTCGCTGCCGGTGTCGCTGTCGCTGTCGGCGGTGTCGAGCGTCAGGACGTGCGTCTGGGCCGGGCCGAGGTCGTGGTCCCAGTACCGCACCGGGTAGGTCTCGTGCAGGATCGCGCGGACCTGCTTGTCCTTCCGGGTCTTCCGGAGCTCCGCGTCGGCCTCGAGCACGGTCGCGGGGTCGGAGCCGGCCCCCGGCAGCAGGTCGGCGGTCAGCGCGACGACGTCCGACGAGGCCGCTGTGGCCAGGACCCCACCCACGCCCCCGGCCAGGCGGGTGAGCGGACGTGCCTCGCCACCGGTCGCGGGCAGCACCCAGAGCTGGGCGGCCTCGAGGTCGGTGGCGTCGGCGTCGGGCCGGGCGGAGACGAAGAGCAGGTCGCCGGTGCGGGTGAAGGCGATGCCGCCCTCGCCCTTGGCCGAGCGCGTGAGGCGGACCGGGCGTGCGGCGGGTGTGCCGGCGTCGTCCGTGTCCTCGGCCGGGGCTGCTGGCACCTGCCAGATCGACCGGCGGTACCCGGTGCCGTCCGGGTCGATGGCACTGACCGTCAGGGCGACGCGGGTGCCGTCGGGGCTGATGTCGATGCCGTCGGCACGGGGGAGCGCGATGTACTGGTCGAGGTCGGAGAACGGGGTGCTCATGCGTGCACGCTCGCCAGGTCCTCGGCCCAGAAGGCGGCGACCTGCTCGGCGACCGCCGTGCCCTGGGCGTGGCCGGCCTCGGCCGACGGTGCCTGGGTGGCGAGCGAGAGCGAGTTCGTGCCGAAGGCCTGCTGGGACGCGCTGTCCGCCACCACGACCTCGACCGACGAACCGCCGGCCCGCAGGGTCTCGACGGCGACGTCGAGCCAGGGCCCGCACGGTGACGGGCCCTCGGGGCCGCAGGCGATGACGAGCACGCGCTCGTACCCGGCGGCGGCGTCGGCGTTCGTGCCCGAGCGGACACCACCGTCGACGTACGGGCGGCCGTCGATGGCGACCGGGGTCCAGACGAAGGGCACCGAGCAGCTGGCCGCGACCGCACGGGGGAGCGGCACGCCGTCGGCCGCCGTCAGCAGGCGGAAGGTGCCGTCGGTGGCGTCGACCGCGGTGACGGCGAGCGGCTTCTCCGGCCACTCGGTGGACGGGAGCGTCTCGCCGAAGGTCGCCGTCCGCTCGTCGTCGCTCTGCCCGCCGACGACCTGCTGGGCGGCCTGGCCGAGTCGAGCGCGGGCGTCCTGCTCGCCGGTCGCACCCTGCAGTGCTGCGCCGATGTGCTGCTGCACGGCCTCGACGTCGATGGGGGCCGGCTCTTCGTAGGTGGTCGGCGCCGGGGTGTGCTGCTGGTCGTAGGCCTGCTGGACGGCACCGTTCCGGACGAACGCGCCGACGACGCTGCCGGCGCTGGTGCCGACGACAAGGTCGGCGGCGTCGAGGTCGACGCCGGCTTCCTGCAGGGCGACGAGGACGCCGACTTCCCACGCGATGCCGGCGACACCTCCGCCACCGAGGACGAGGGCTCTGGATCCGGGAACGGGCGTGCTGACGTCGGTCATGGGTCCTGCTTACCAGCTGCGTGCGACGGGCCGGTGGAGGCCGGTGCGTCCTGTGGAGAACCCGCCTGTGGACAACTCCGTCCGCGTCGGTGGCGTGACCTAGCGTCGTGGTCATGGGGAACCAGCGTTCAGGACGGGTCGGCACGGTCGTGTGGCCGATCGTGGTGGCTGCTGCGCCCACCGCGGCGTTCCAGCTGCCGAACCTGTTCGTCACGCCGGCGGTCCGGCTGTCGCTCGTCGCGTTCGGGCTCGTCGTGCTCGTCGGCGCCGTGACCGTGCAGGTGGTCCGGACCCGGCGCAGCGACGCCGCCCGGTCGGTGGCCGAGGACAACGCCACCGCGGCGGAGCTCGAGCAGTCGACGGCGGTCCGGTACGCGTTCGGCCAGATCGCCACCCGGCTCGTCCGGTTCACCGAGCTGCCCCGGTCCGAGCGCCACGGCGAACTCTCGGTCGTCGCCGACCGCGTCGCCGTGGCCCTGGCGTTCTACCTGCTGCCGAAGGTGCCCGACGTCCGCGCCAACGTGTACCAGCTGTCCACCGATCTGCGGGCGCTCGAGCCGATCGGTCACGGTGGCGCCGGCGACACCGCCGGGGTCTTCCGAGCGGGCACGCCCTACGGCGACCGCAACCTCGAGTGGGTGCTGGTCGGGGGAACACCCCGGATCGTCGGTGACCGCTCGGCCGACGTGGACGTCGACCAGGACCTGCCGGGCTTCGAGCCGCGGTACACCTCGTACGTCTCGGTGGTGATCCGGTCCGACCAGTACTCGTTCGGCATGCTCACCGTCGACTCCCCGGTCCCCGACGCCTTCACCGAACTCGACGCCAAGAACATCGCGATGATGGCGTCGTTCATGGCCGTCGCGTTCTCGTTGACCTACTCGTTCCCCGAGCGCGACCGCAATCCAAGGAAAGGCCCGTGATGCTCACACGCTCTGTCGGACGCTCGACGTACGATGCCCCCATGACGACCGTGAACCCTGCTCCGCCGTCGTTCGGGCGTGCCCGGATCTCCTCGCCGAACTGGAACGACACCACCACCGACGCCGACTACGAAGACCTCGACGTCATCGCCGCCAACATCGAACGCGAGCGCGCTGCAGCCCGGCTCCGGGTCACCGCAGCGATCGCCGCGCGTCTGGGTCGCTGACCCCTCCCGCATCGTCCACGACGAACGGCTCCCACGCATGCGTGGGAGCCGTTCGTCGTCTGCGAGCCCGAGCCGGAGCCGGAGCCGGCTCCGATGTCGCAGCTACGACGCCTCGGTCGCGTCGATGAGCACCTTGCCGACCGTGTCCTGCTCGACCGCGTCGTGCGCCTGGGCGGTCTGCTCGAGCGCGAAGCGGGTGAGCGGGAGCCCGGCGTCCTCGCCGACCGGCAGCACACCGTCGTGCAGCGCCTCGGTGACGTCCTCGGCCGCCGCGGACAGCGCCTCGTCGCCGATCGTGTAGAGCAGCAGGAACTGGTAGCGGGCGTTCACGCTCATGTTCGGGCGGATCGGCAGGCTCGCCTCGTCGCCGCCGTTGTTCGCGTAGATCGACACGACACCGTGGTTCGCCAGCACGTCGGCGACCAGCGCGGCGTTCTGCGGGATCGACACCTCGACGACGATGTCGACACCGTCCGGCGCGATCGACCGGATGCGCTCGGCGGCGTCCTCCTCGCGGTAGTTCACGACGTGGTGGGCGCCGGCCGCAGTCGCCAGCGCTGCCTTCGCGTCCGAACTGATCGTCGTGATGACGGTCGCTCCGGCCCATCGGGCGAGCTGGATCGCGGCGTGCCCCACGGCTCCTGCGCCGCCGGCGACGAGCACGGTGAAGCCGTCGAGGGCTCCGGGGCCCAGGCGCGCGGGGCCGTCCTCGTGGGTGGTGAGGGCCCGGTGCGCCGTCATCGCGGGGACGCCGAGCGAGGCGCCGACGTCGAACGAGACCCCGTCGGGCAGCGGGACCACGCGGGACTCGGGGACGACGGTGTACTCCTGGGTGGTGCCGGTCGGCCGTGACGCTGCCGCCATGAACAGCCAGACGCGGTCGCCGACGGTCAGCCCGTCGACTCCGGGGCCGACGGCGTCGACGACACCGGCGCCGTCCTGGTTCGGCGTGATCTCGGGGAAGGGCAGTCCGTCGCCGTACGTGCCGCCGGCACGGGCCTTCCAATCGGTCGGGTTGACGCCGGAGACGACGACGCGGACGCGGACCTCACCGGCACCGGGCTCCGGGATCTCCCGCTCGACGAGTTCGAGGACGTTGCTGGCACCGGGCTTCGTGTAGACGATCGATCGCATGTCCCCAGGCAACCACTCGTCGCCGTCGGGGATTCCGAGTGCGGGGTCGCTCAGCGCCCGTCGTACCCCTCGCGCGCCTCGGCGACGTCGGGCATGTGCGAGGTGGCCCAGTCCTCCAGCGGCACGAGCACCGTGCGCAGCGACCGCCCGAGCTCGGTCAGCTCGTACTCCACGTGCGGCGGGATCTCGGGGAACACCGTTCGCGTCACCATGCCGTCGCGCTCGAGGGCCCGCAGCGTCTGGGTGAGCATCTTCTGCGAGACCCCCTGCACCCGGGCCGCCACCGCCGAGTACCGTGCGGGACCGTCGGCGAGGGCGCCGATCGTCAGCACGCTCCAACGGTCGCCGATGCGGTCGAGCAGCTGCCGACTGGGGCAGTCCGCCGCGTAGGGGCTGTACTCGAGTGCTGACATGGTGTCCTCCGTCACGCACCGCCAGGTGCCTACTTACTCAAAGAGAGTAACTCTTGTACGGTGACTGTCAACGTCACCGACGCCCAGCACGTCCACGAAGGGAACACCATGACCAACATCGTCGTCTTCGGAGGCACCGGCTACGCCGGCTCCGCCATCACCCACGAGGCACTCTCTCGCGGCATCACCGTCACCGCGGTCGCCCGCGACACGAGCAAGCTCGAGCCGGCCGAGGGCCTGACCCTGGCGCAGGGTGACGCGTTCGACGCCGACTTCGTGTCCGAGGTCACCAAGGGTGCCGACGTCGTCATCGTCTCGCTCCACGCCGTGCAGGCCGACGGCAGCGAGCTGAAGGACAAGTTCCAGCACTTCGTCGACGCCGCCGCTGCAGCCGGTGCGCGGCTCGGCATCGTCGGCGGTGCCGGCTCGATGCGCGTGTCCGAGGACGGCCCCCGCCTCTTCGACACCGACGGCTTCCCGGACGCCTTCAAGGGCGAGGCGAAGAGCCACGCGCAGATCCTCGACGCCCTCCGTGCGTCGGACACCGACGTCGACTGGTTCTACGTGAGCCCCGCCGCGGCCTTCGGCAGCTACAACCCGGGCGAGCGTCGCGGCACCTACCGCGCCTCGGACGAGGTCCTGCTCGCCGACGCCGAGGGCAACTCGGACATCTCCGGCGCCGACTACGCGATCGCGTTCGTCGACGAGATCGTGACCCCGGCGCACCACCAGACGCGTTTCGGCGTCGCCTACTGAGGCACTGCCCCTCGCAAGACACCGGTGTTCACGCAACGCACCGCGGGATCCCGCGGTGTCGAGCGTGAACACCGGTGCTTTGCGTACCGCCCGACGCGACCAACGGGCGGCCGGGAGGCGCGGGGCGGGGCCGCCACGGGCCTCCAGGCCGGCGGGTGGTCACCGCCAGGGCCCGCGTCAGTGCGCGACGATCGCCGGCACCGGCAGGTGGTGGCGCATCCGCACCGCCAGGTGCAGGCCGCCCCGGCGGGCGAGCACGAGCGCGATCACGGCGGCGGCAGCAGCAGGCACGCCTCCGGCGACCATCATCCCCACGTGCGCACCGAAGCGGTCGACGATCTGCCCCATCAGCGGCCCACCGATCGCCTGCCCACCGAGCAGCACGAGGACGTAGAGCGACATCACCCGGCCGCGGATCGCCACGTTCGACGACAGCTGCACGAGCGAGTTCGACGCAGTCTGGAACAGCAGCTGCGACATCCCGACAGCAACCAGCGCGACGGTGAACGGTGCGATCGCCGGGATCGACCCGGATACGACGAGCAGCACGCCCGTCCAGAACACCCCGCCGACGATGGTGCGGAGCCGGACGACGGCCCTCCGCGTCGAGAGCAGCGCGCCGACCAGGGCGCCGATCGCCACGGCAGAGTTGAACACCCCGTAGCCGCCCGCACCGACGTCGTAGACCTGTGACGCGAAGGCGGACAGCAGCACGGGCATCGTCAGTGCGAACACCGAGAAGAACGCGACGAGGATCACCGGCACGATGATCGTCGGCTTGTGCACGGCGTAGCGGAGGCCCTCCACGAGCTGGCCCTTGCCGCGGGGTGCCGGTGGTGTGCGGTGCAGTTCGGAGACCTTCAGGAACCCGAGCGTCACGACGACGGCGACGCAGGCGATCGCGTTCACGCCGAACGACCACCCCGCGCCGACCGCGACGAGCAGCGCCCCGGACAGCGCCGGACCGATCATGCCGCCCAGCTGGAACACCGACGAGTTCACGCTGATGGCGTTCCGCAGGTGCTTGTGCCCGACGATCTCGGTGACGAACACCTGCCGTGCCGGGTTGTCGATCACGGTGACCATGCCGACCAGGAACGCGATCACCCAGATGTGCCACGCCTCGACGACGCCGGCGAGCGTCAGGACGGCGAGCAGCGCGGACAGCACCGCGAAGGCCCCCTGCGTGATCATCATGAGCGCACGCTTCGAGAACCGGTCGACCAGGACGCCGCCGAGCAGCCCGAACAGCAGCATCGGCGCGAACTGACAGGCGACCGTGATGCCGACCTGCGCGACCGACCCGGTCAGCTGCAGCACGAGCCAGTCCTGCGCGATGCGCTGCATCCAGCCGGCGGTCATCGCCACCAGGTTGGTCGCCGTGAACAGCCGGAAGTTCGGCACGGACAGGGCGATGAGCGTGTGGCGCCACGGCGGTCGCGTGGCCTGGATCGGGAGCGGTTCGGTGGGCGGGGGGAGGGTCGTCGGTGACGCGCTCACGGTGCGGGGTTCTCCGGACGTCGGTGTGGATCTGGTACCCCAACGAAACTACGTGGCGCCGGCCCATTCGATACCCCTATGGTGGCTATCACTCCATTGCGATGTCGAATGACCGCGCGAACGAACGAGGTGCCCCGTGCTCGATCCGGTCCTGTTGCAGACGTTCCTGGCCGTGGCGGAGACCGGCAGCTTCACGCAGGCCGGCACCCGGCTCGGGATCAGCCAGCCGACGGTGTCGCAGCATGTCCGGCGCCTGGAGACCGCGGTGGCGCGCACCCTCGTCGCCCGGGACACCCGCGGCGTCGCCCTGACCGACAACGGGGACGCGATGGCCGGGTTCGCACGGACGATCCTCGCCGCGCACGCCACCGCCGACGCCTACTTCTCCGGCGCAGCCACCCGCGGGCGGCTGCGCTTCGGGGCGGCGGACGACCTCGCCATCACCCAGCTGCCGCGGATCCTGCGGGACTTCCGACGGCTGCACCCGCAGGTGAACCTCGAGCTCACGGTGAACCAGTCGTCACCGCTGCTCCGCCGGGTGCACGCCGGCCAGCTCGACCTGGTGTTCATCAAGCAGACGGCGGGGGAGTCCGCCGAGGGCACCCGGGTCGCCACCGACCAGATGGTGTGGATGGCGCAGGACGGCATCGCCCTGGAACCCGGCGAACCTGTCCCGCTCATCGCGTACCAGGCGCCGAGCATCAGCCGGCAGATGGCGATCGACGCCCTCGAGGCCGCCGGCCGCACCTGGCGGATCACCTGCAACACCCGCGACGTCAACGGGGTGCTCGCCGCGGTGCGCGCGGGCATCGGCGTCGCGGTGTTCCCGCACTCGCTGATCCCGGCCGACCTGGTGAAGGTGTCGCAGCGGCTCGGGCTGCCGGACCTGCCGGCGGTGGACTACGTCCTCATCGCGAACCCGACGGTGCAGCGGGAGCCGATCGACGCGCTGACGAACGCGATCCTGTCCCGCGGGGTCGTCCGCGCCGTCTGAGCGCGTGTATCGGCGGCGAGACGCCGGCGTGTTCCGGGATGGAGAGCGCGACGAGACGCCGGCGTGTTGGCTTGACGCCGCCGAGCCGTCGAGACGCCGCGACTTTCGGGGGCGTCTCGACGTCGACGCGGCGTCCTGCCGAGACGACGGCGTCTGAGCGCTCGCGGCGCTACGGGGCGAGCGTCGGGGTCGTGCCGGTGCCGGTGACGTCCGGCAGCGTCACGCCCGCGAGCGGCAGCAACGCCGCCGCGACCGCCCACAGCAGCACGACCGTGCCGACACCGCCGAGCACCGCACCGAGCAGCGCGACCGGCCGCTGCCACGTGGCCGTCCGGTCGCGCAGCGTCACGATCGAGAGCACCAGCGCGAGCAGCCCGAGCACCACGCCGACGCCGTGCACGGTCGCGGGAGCGGTGAACCACCAGGCCGCCAGACCGATCGTCGCGATCCCGGCGACGGCGCCGAGCACCGCGCCGGCGGTCGCACCGAGCGCACGGCGTGGCTCCGGCAGGGCGCCTGCGGTCACGGGCTGGTCGAGCAGTTCGGTCGGGAGGCCCGCCTCGCCCCCGCCAGCACCCTGCGGCACCGGGGTGGGTGCGACCAGGGCCGTGGTCGCCCGGGCCTTCGGGGTCGCGACGGCGGTGCCGCCGGGAGCGGCGGTGGTCGGCGCCGCGTGCAGCACGGCGTCGAACGACCCCGCGGCTGCGGGTGTGGGTGCTGCCGACCGTGCGGCGGCCTGCTGGTGGGCGAAGCGTCGGGGTGTCCGGTAGCCGATCGGGCCGACGGGCTCGGGTTCGGTGCCCTCGACGACCACGTGTTCGAGGCCGGGCACCGAGAACCGGGGCTGTCCGGCGACGGGCACCGCGGGTGCGGCGGTCGGCGGTGCCGGGGACGCCTCCGGCGAGGGGGTGGTGAGCGGTGCGACGAGTGGTGCGGCGTCCGCCGAGGCGGGTGCGGCGGCGACCGGGGAGACCGGCACCACGAGCCCGGAGGCGGGGACGACCGACGACGGCGGCACCGCGGGGGTCTCGAACGGCACGGTGTGCACGTTCGGCGACGTCGGGGCCGGGGGCAGCAGTTCCTGCTGCGGCGGGAAGTCGGGCACGGGGGCGTCGGCCTCGACCAGTGCGGCGATCGACGCGGGCTCGGACGTCGGTGCGTGCGCGGCCGGCGCATGCGCGGCGGGTGCCTGCTCAGCCGCGGCGTTCCCTGCCGGGGCGACCGTGGTCGGTGGGACCGGCGCCGCGTGGGCGGCGCGTGACGAGGCGGGGGTGGGGCGGGCCTCCCGGCCGGAGGCGTTCACGTGACCGGCGGCGGCGACCCGCTCGGGCGCGACCTCGTCGACGGGCGGCGCGGTCACCCAGGCCGGGACGGGCCGACGGGGCCGGTCCGATTCGGGCATGCGATGCGCTGCCACTGCGGCGCTCCTTCCGTCGACTGATCCATGCTCAGTTGTAGCGGCAACCGCTGTGTGGATCGCAGCCCCAGTTCGGGGTCGCCGGTACGTTCGGGTGATGACCGGAATCGAACACCGTCCCCTGGGCCCCTCGGGGCTCGTCGTCTCCACCGTCGGCCTCGGCTGCAACAACTTCGGGCGGCGGGGAACCGCGTCCGAGTCGCAGGAGGGCACCGACGCCGTCGTCGCCGCGGCCCTGGACGCGGGGGTGACGCTCTTCGACACCGCGGACATCTACGGCGGCGTGCCGGGCATGTCCGAGGAGATGCTCGGACGCTCGATCCGTGGCCGACGTGACGAGATCGTCCTCGCCACGAAGTTCGGCATGGACATGCAGGGCGCGAACGGGCCGGACTGGGGCGTCCGCGGGTCCCGCCGGTACGTGCGGCTCGCGGTCGAGTCGTCGCTCCGCCGCCTCGGCACGGACTGGATCGACCTGTACCAGCTGCACCGGCCCGACGAGGTGACGCCGATCGAGGAGACTCTCTCGGTCCTCGACGACCTGGTCCGCGAGGGCAAGATCCGGTACGTCGGCCACTCGAACTTCGCGGGGTGGCAGATCGCCGAGGCCGAACTCACGGCGTCGATCGCCGGGACCACCGCGTTCGTGTCCGCGCAGAACGAGTACAGCCCGCTCGCCCGGGACGCCGAGGCCGAGGTCCTGCCGGCGGTGCGGGCGTACGCGCTCGGGTTCCTGCCGTTCTTCCCGCTCTACAACGGGCTGCTCACCGGCAAGTACACGAAGGCGGGCGGTCCGGCCGACGGGCGGCTGACGACCTCGAAGCCGCAGGTGCTCGAGGATGCCCCGTGGGACGTGCTCGACGACTACCAGCGGTTCTGCGAAGACCGGGGTGTGACGATGCTGCAGGCGACGTTCGCGTGGCTCCTGGCGCAGCCGGGGCTGTCGAGCGTCATCGCGGGGGCGACGAAGCCGGAGCAGATCACGCAGAACGTCGAGGCGGGCACGACGTGGACGCCGACCGAGGACGACATCGCCGACATGACGACGATCTTCGACCGGGCCTGAGCGGGCTTTCGCGCCGGGTCGGCTCGTTTCGCGCCCGGTTGTTTCGCGCTGAGCGACAGGTCACGGGCAGCGGAGCCCGTGGGGTGTCGCTCAGCGCGAAACGGCGTCGGCGGCGCGGTACAGCGGCGGTGCGGCGCCGCGCGGCGCTGCGGACTAGCGCGTCGCGGCGGCCAGGGCGTCGCGCAGCTCGGCGGCGGTCATCCGCGGGCCGTAGCCGGGGGTGTCCCGCTGGATGCGCCAGCCCTCGGTGAGCGGTCCGGCGTCGACGACGTCGAAGCCGAACGCGTCGATGAGCTCGGTGACGGTCTGCTTGGCGGAGTCGTCGTCGCCGGCGATGACCAGGGCACGACGGTCGGGGGTGCCGGCGGGCGTCGCGTGGCCGGTCAGGTCGTCGGCGCCGATGTGGTTGAACGCCTTCACGACACGGGCGCCGGGCAGGTGGTCCTGCAGCATCTCGGCCGTGGTCGTGGACTGGTCGTCGAGGGCGGCGATGTGGCCGTCGCGCTCCCAGTAGTAGTTGTTCGTGTCGATGACGACCTTGCCGACGAGGGGCTCGACGGGGATGGTCTCGATCGCGGCGAGTGGCACCGTCACGACGACGATCTCGCCCGCTGCGGCTGCCTCGTCGCGGGTCGCGGCGCGTGCGCCGTCGCCGAGTTCCGTGACCAGGTCGGTCAGGGTCTCCGGGCCGCGGGAGTTCGCGATGACGACCTGGTGGCCGTTCCGTACCGCGAGTCGCGCGAGCTGGGATCCGATGTTGCCGGCGCCGATGATTCCGATGGTTGTCATGGTGTCCCTGCAACGCTGCCCGCCGTCGTGCATTCCCCGGGAGGCGCGAACGCCCCGCCGGGAGCATGATGGCGGCATGGACCACGAGTTCCGCGACGAGACCGACCAGGACCGCTACGCGATGTACGTCGGCGGCGAGCTCGTGAGCGTGCTCGACTACCGGGTGAACGGTGACGCGGTTGCCTTCCCGCACACGTACACGGTCCCGAAGCACCGCGGCCACGGCTACGCGGCGCAACTCGTCGAGTACGCCGTCGCCGACGTCGAGTCGTCGACCACGAAGCGCATCGTCCCGATGTGCTGGTTCGTCGGCAAGTGGTTCGACGAACACCCCGAGAAAGCCGACCTGCTCAGCCGCAGCGCCGCGGACTGAGCACCGAACGAAGGGGCTCCCGTGCCCACCATCACCCCGTTCCTCTGGTACGACGACCAGGCCGAACAAGCGGCCGAGTACTACGTCGGACTGTTCCCCGACAGTCACGTCGACAGCGTGAGCCGGATGCCCGACGGCCGTGCGCTCGTCGTCGAGTTCACGTTGCTCGGTGCCCCGTACCGCGCGATGAACGGCGGCCCCGGGCACCCGCACACCGACGCCGTCTCGTTCCAGATCGACGTGGACACGCAGGACGAGCTCGACCGGCTGTGGGACGCCCTGCTCGCTGACGGCGGGAGCCCGACGGCGTGCGGGTGGTTGACCGACCGCTGGGGTCTGGCGTGGCAGGTGACCCCGTCGATGCTGGGGGAGCTGATGAGCGGATCGGGTGATCCGGAGGCCAACGCCCGCGTGTTCGAGGCCATGATGCAGATGGTCAAGTTGGACATCCCCGCACTGCAGGCTGCCGCGGCCGGTCGCTGACCCCACTCTCCGCGGACCCGCCGGTAGTGTGACCGGACCAGAAGACCGCCGGCCGGCGCCGGCACAGACAGGCTGGAGCCACCATGGACCACCCGAGTTCGAGGGTCCGCAACAGCGACATCAGCCGGGCGTACACGGAGCTCGCCCGCATCACCCGTCGGGCGAGCATCCGTGCCCGCGGCTCCGACCAGGTGTTGAGCGTCGTCGACCAGTCCCTCGTCGACTTCGTCGTCCAGCACCCGGGCTGCATGGCCATCGACATCGCCCGCTACCTGCGCCTGAACCGTTCGACGATCTCGCGGCAGCTGTCCGGGCTCCTCGCGACCGGACTGGTGCGGACGACCGACGGCGGCAGCGGCAACGCGAAGCCGCTCGAGGCGACCGACGCCGGCCGCGCAGCGCTCGAGCGGTCGGTGCAGCTACACCGGGACGCGCTCGACGAACGGCTCGCCGACTGGTCGGACGACGACATCGCACTGCTCGCCGGGCTGCTGGAGCGCCTCGGCGCCTCGGACGAGGCCGGGCTCCCGATGCCGGCACCCACCGAGTCGTGACGACGTCGTTCGTCCTGCTGTCCGACACGCACCTGCCGAAGCGCGCGAAGGACCTGCCGCCCGGACTGTGGCACGACGTCGACGCGGCCGACCTCGTGGTGCACGCGGGGGACTGGGTCGACCTGGCCACCCTCGACGCCGTGCAGGCGCGGTCCCGCCGGTTCGAGGGCGTGCGGGGCAACAACGACGGTCCGGAGTTCGACGACCGGCTGCCGCTCGTCGCCCGGTTCGGTGTCGAGGACCTGCGCTTCGCCCTGGTGCACGAGACCGGGGCGTCGACCGGTCGGGAGCGGCGGATGGACGCCGAGTACCCGGACACCGACGTGCTCGTCTTCGGCCACTCGCACATCCCGTGGGACACCGTGGCGCCGTCGGGGATGCGCCTGCTGAACCCCGGTTCGCCGACCGACCGCCGTCGCCAGCCCGACCACACGTGGATGCGCGGCACGGTCAACGGCACCGACCTGTCCGTCGAACTGGTGCGGCTGCCCCCGGTCGCCCGCTAGCCCCGGTCGCCGGCCTGTGTCGGCGCGCCCCGTTCCCGAAAGCGACAGATCCCCGCGGAACTTCTCCGGACATCTGTCGCTTTCGCGGGGTGTTCGACGGCCGTCAGTGCAGCAGTGTCGCTTCGGCGGCACCGACCGCGTCGCCCGCAGCCGCGGCGGCACCGACCGCACCGCCCGCCGTGACCGCGTCGCCCGCAGCCGCGGTGGCCCCGGCACCAGCAGCCCCTGCCGTCGGCATCCGGAAGAACGCGAGCTCCCACTCCGCCGAACGCCGGAACGCCCGCGCCATCCGCCCCCGCTCGTCGGGTGTCGCCGCACGGGCTGCCTCCTCGACGAGCCGGGTCGCCTCGGCGCTCGACGCCGCGAACCCCGGGTCACCGTACGCCGTGATCCAGTCCGCGAAGGCGTGCCCGTCCGGCGCGACCCCGAGCTGCGACCCGACCCAGGCGTAGACCCGGAAGCAGGGCAGCACCGCGGCGGCGAGCACCGCACGGGAGCCGGAGTCGGCGGCTTGCTGTAGGTGCGCGAGGTACCCGGCGCACGTGGGGTGCACGGGATCGTCGGCGTGCGAGCCGGCCAGCCGACGGTGGTGCAGGTCACGGGCCTCGTCGGCACACCCCTGCGCAGCCGCCGCCCAGAACGCAGCAGCATCGCCAGCAGTACCAGCATCCGAACCGGCACCGGGCGCACCGACCCCGAGTGCCGCCAGGTGCCGCTCGTACGCCCGCAGGTAGTGGACGTCCTGCGCCAGGTAGCCCGCGAACACCTCCGGCTCGAGGGTCCCGTCCCGGAGCCCCACCAGGAACGCACAGTCGATCGTCTCCTGCAGCACCGATGCCGCATCCGCCCACCACACGTCCGTGTACGACAGCGCCGGCAGGGCTGTCCGCGCCTGCGCCCCGTGGTCGACCGGGCCGTTGCCGCTCCCGACCGACAGTGCGTCGGCCCCGCGCAGCGCCGCCGTCAGCCACTCCTTCGCCACGCCGACCGCGAGTTCCCAGTCGCCGTGCCGCGCGGCGAGCGTCGCGATCGCACTGGAGAGCGAGCACCCGGTGCCGTGCGTGTTCGTCGTCGTGACCCGGGGACCGGTGAACACCCGCACGGTGCCGTCCGGTGCCACGAGCACGTCGTCCGAGGTCGGCCCCTCGTCGTGCCCGCCCTTCGCCAGCACCAGGACGTCCCAGCGCGCCGCCACCGCACGCGCCGCCGCCAGCGACGAAGCCGACGCCGACGCACCACGACCGGGCACACCGGACCCGGCCAGTTCCGCCAGCACCACGAGCTCGGCCCCGTTCGGCGTCACCAGGTCGGCGAGCCCGAACAGCGCACCCATCGCCGAGGCTGCGTCCTCGTCGAGCAGCCGGTCCCCGCTCGTCGCCACCATCACCGGGTCGACGACGACCACCGGCGGCCGGTGCTCCCGCAGCCAGTCCGTCACGACCCGCACGACGTCGGCGGTGCCGAGCATCCCGATCTTCACCGCGTCGACCACGACGTCGTCCGACACCGCGTCGAGCTGTTCCCGCAGGAACCCGACGTCCGGCACGTGCACCGACCGCACCCCGTGCGTGTTCTGCGCGACGAGCGCCGTCACGACCCCCATCCCGTACCCGTCGTGCGCGGCGATCGCCTTGAGGTCCGCCTGCATCCCGGCCCCGCCCGTCGGGTCGGTCCCGGCGATGGTCAGCACCCGTGGGACGCTCATGCGTCCGCCCCGTGGTGCGTGGCGTCGGCCTGGAGGGACGGATCGCCAGCATCTGACGGCCTCGCCTCCGTCCCGTGGCCGGGTCCAGGGCCCCACGCGGCCACGTACGCCGCCGCCGCGGATCCGGGGTCGGCTGCGGCGCAGATGCCCGACACGATCGCGACGCCCGCGGCACCGGCAGCCCGGAGCGGCGCGACGTCGTCGAGGGTCACCCCACCGATCGCCACGCACGGCACGTCGGTCGCGGCGGCCAGCCGGGCGAACCCGTCGTGGCCGAGCGCCGGCGGGTGGTCCGCCTTCGTCGCGGTGGGGTGCACGACCCCGACGCCGAGCAGGTCCACGGTGCCGCGGGGGAGTCGCTCGACGGCAGCCAGGTGCGCGAGCGTGTTCGCGGTGAGGCCGACGTGGGCGTCCGCGCCGAGCAGGGCACGGGCAGCGGTGACGGGGACGTCGGACTGGCCGAGGTGCACGCCCGCCACCCGGTGTCCCGCGTGCCGTGCGGCGAGGGCGACGTCGAGCCGGTCGTCGACCACCACCGTCGCACGGTCCCCGACGGCGCCGGCGACCGCGGCGGTCAGGGCGAGCAGGTCACGCGCCGAGGCGTCCTTGTCCCGCACCTGCACGATCCGGACCCCGGCGTGCACGGCGGCACGGACGACCCCGAGCACCCCGATGCCGTGCCGGTCGGCCAGAGCGCCGTCGGTCACCAGGTAGACGCCGAACCCCGCAGACTGCAGCCCGCTCATGCCGACACCGCCCGGGCATCGACCACCGGAGTCGTCTCGACCGTGATCCGGGCCTCGCGGACGAGGTCCTCCGGGGTCAGCGACGCGAGCCGGTCGAGGAACAGCGGCTGGAAGGTCCCCGGCCCACCGGCATCCCGCGCCGCGAGCTCCGCGGCGATCGTGTGCACGGCGGTGGCGGCGACGGCAGCGGCACCCGCGTCCTCCGGCGCGACCGACGTGAACGCGGCGACGACCGCGCCGAGCGCACACCCGCCACCGGTGATCCGCGTCAGCAGGTCGGTCCCGTTCGCGACCCGGACCACACCGATGCCGGGCGCGACCAGCAGGTCGACCGCACCCGACACGGCCACCGCAGCCACGAGCCTCCCGTCCGAAGCAGCGACGGACGCAACCCGGGCGTCCTCCGTGCCCACCGTGCTGTCGACACCGCGGCCACCGGCCGAATCACCGAGCAGGGCGAGTACCTCGGAGGCGTTGCCCCGCAGCACCGTCGGGTGCAACGCGAGCAGGTCGCGCGCCAGGGCGGTCCGCACCGGCAGCGAGCCGACCGCCACCGGATCGAGGACCCACGGGGTCCCCGCGTCACGGGCGGCGTGCACGGCCTCGAGCGCGGCGACCCGCGGTTCGGCGTGCGGAGTGCCGGTGTTCACCAGCAGGGCATCGGCGACGCGGGCGAACGGCCCCGCCTCGGTCGGCACATCGACCATCGCGGGCGAGGCCCCGAGTGCGAGCAGCACGTTCGCCGTGACGTTCTGCACGACGGTGTTCGTGATGCACTGCACCAGCGGCGCCCGGGCACGCACGGCCTCGAGCAGTTCGGCGGTTCGGTGGGCCCAGGCAGGGGAGGGCGCAGCGGTTTCCATGGACGATCCCTTCGCGAGTACGAGCTCGAGCAGGTTCGACGGGTGTGATCTCAGCCGCTGGATGCGGCACCCCGTGTCTCGAGCGACACCGTACACGACGCCCGGTGACCACTTCGAGGCCCGCTCCGGGCACCGTGTGCCAGGGTTGGACCGTGCCAGACGCAACGCCCCCCGGGCCCCCACCCGGCCCCCGCGACCCCGGTGACG
>NZ_QKTH01000011.1:0-117373 GCF_003234485.1 Curtobacterium sp. MCLR17_034 | reverse complement strand
TCGCAGGGGCGCGCGGCGGGGCCGGGGGGTCGGGCGGCGGCGCCGGGCGAGCCCGCGGCGGCAGGCGGCGAGCGGGCGAAATACCGATTCCTGGCGTCGAGCGTCCGGGTGGCTCTACCGTCGCGGGATGGCACACCGGAGCGACACCTGGCCCACGCACGAACGCAGCGAGCGACCGTGGCGGAGCACCGTCCGCGGGTGCCGTGACGACCGGCTGGTGACCACCGTGCAGGTGTCGCTGCCCCCGTCCATCGCGAGGGCCCGGTGGACGCCCGACGACGACACCGTCGCGCTGCTCGACCGGAGCGCCACGGCCCTGCGCGCCCTCGACGTCCACCACGGCTCCCGGCTCGCGCCGCTCGGGTCCGTGCTCGGCCGGACCGAAGCCGTGGCGTCGTCGCGGATCGAGGACGAGTCCGCGTCGATCGACGACCTGGCACGGGCCCTCGTCGGCATCCGGGCGAACGCCGGTGCCACCGCGGTCGTCCGGGCCGGCGGCGCCGTCGAGCACCTGGTGTCCGGAGCGGACTCGGGCACCGTCACCGAGGCCTCCCTGCTCGAGGCACACCGCCTGCTGATGCGCGACGACCCGGTGGACGGACGGTACGCCGGCCGGTACCGAGACGTGCAGAACTGGATCGGCGGCGGCGCCACGCCCCGCGATGCCGTGTACGTGCCACCACCGCCCGAGCTCGTGGCACCGCTGATGGCCGACCTGTTCGCGTTCGTGCACCGTGTGGACCTGCACCCGATCGCCCAGGCCGCGATCGCCCACGCCCAGTTCGAGTCGATCCACCCGTTCACCGACGGCAACGGTCGGATCGGGCGCGCGCTGATCGGTGCCGTGCTCCGGCGACGCGGGGTGACGACCACGGTCACGGCACCGGTGGCCACCGCGCTCGCTACGGATCGGCGGCGGTACTTCCGGCACCTCGAGCAGTACCGCGACGGCAAGGTCACCGGGTTCGTGGTCGACCTGGCCCTCGCGATCGGGACGGTCTGTGATGAGGCGACCCTGAGCGCCCTGCTGCTCGCCGAGCACGACGCCGATCGGTCCGCCGGCCCCTGTGCCTCGGGCCCGCACGCGGTCGTCGGCCGTGCGCTCGCCGACGACCCCGTCCTAACCGAAGCGCACCTGGACACCCTGCTCACCACCGACGAGGTCGAGCGCGTCACCCACGACCTGGTGCTGGCGGGAGTGCTCCGTCCGGTCACCGATCGTCTCCGAGACCGGGCGTGGGTCGCACCGGCCGTGGTCGACGAGCTCGAGGCGTTCGAGCAGCGGGTGCAGGCGGCGGTGGGCGGGCGCGAGCGCACGGCGGCCTGACCGGGGGTGCGGGCGAATAGGGTGGGACGGTGAGCAACGAGCACACCGCATCTACCCCGCCCAGCGCCGCCAAGCGGCCCGTGACACGGACCCACCACGGCATCGACTTCGTCGACGACTACGAGTGGCTGCGGGACAAGGAATCCCCCGACACCCTGGCGTACCTCGAAGCCGAGAACGCCCACACCGACGCCGCCACCGCGCACCTCGCGCCGCTGCGCGACCGCATCTTCGCCGAGGTGAAGAGCCGCGTCCAGGAGACCGACCTCTCCGTGCCGGTCCGCATGGGCGACTGGTGGTACTTCACCCGCACCGCCGAGGGCAGCCAGTACGGCGTGCACTGCCGCGTGCCCGTCGCCGGCCCCGACGACTGGACGCCGCCCGCCGTCGTCGAGGGCGAGTCGACACTCCCCGGCGAGCAGGTGGTCCTCGACGGCAACGCGCTGGCCGACGGCCACGAGTTCTTCTCCCTCGGCACCTACGACATCAGCGACGACGGCACCCGCCTGGTCTACGGCATCGACGTCGAGGGCGACGAGCGGTACACCCTGCACGTGCGCGACCTGGCCTCGGGGACCGACCTCGGCGACGCCATCCCGAACACGGGCGCCGGCGCCACGTTCGACCCGGCCGGCCGCTACGTCTTCTACCCCACGGTCGACGAGTCGTGGCGTCCGGACAAGATCTGGCGCCACACGGTCGGCACCGCGGCGTCCGAGGACGTCCTGGTGTTCGAGGAACCCGACGACCGCTACTGGGTCGGCGTCGGTGTCACCCGCTCATCGCAGTACATCGTCATCGAGCTCGGCTCGAAGATCACGTCCGAGGCGCACGTCCTCGACGCCGCGGACCCGACCGGTGAGTTCCAGGTCGTCTGGCCCCGCCGTGAGGGTGTCGAGTACGAGATCGAGCACGCCATCGTCGGCGGCAGCGACCGGTTCCTGGTGCTGCACAACGACGGCGCCGAGAACTTCGAGCTCGTCGACGTCCCCGCCGACGACCCGACGTCCGAGCGTGACCGCCGCGTCGTCGTGGCGCACCACACCGAACGCCGAATCGAGTCGGTCGACGCCTTCGCCGGGCACCTCGCCCTGGAGTACCGGTCCGAGGCGCTCCCCCGCGTCGCGATCATCCCGATCGAGGGCGACGGCTACGGCGACGCGCACGAGGTCCCCTTCGACGAAGCACTGTTCTCGGCGGGGCTCGGCGGCAACCCGGAGTGGGAGCAGCCGACGCTCCGCATCGGGTACACGTCGTTCGTGACCCCTTCCGAGGTCAGCGACCTCGACCTGGCCACCGGCGAGGTCACCGTCCTGAAGCGCCAGCCCGTGCTCGGCGGCTACGACCCGGCCGACTACGTGCAGGAGCGCGACTGGGCGACCGCGTCGGACGGCACCCGTGTGCCGATCTCGCTCGTCTGGCGTCGTGACGCCGTCGAGGACGGCACCCCGGCACCGCTGCACCTCTACGGCTACGGCTCGTACGAGCACTCGATCGACCCCGGCTTCAGCGTCATGCGCCTGTCGATGCTCGACCGCGGTGTCGTCTTCGCCGTCGCGCACGTCCGTGGTGGCGGTGAGCTCGGCCGGCACTGGTACGAGAACGGCAAGACCCTGACGAAGAAGAACACCTTCACCGACTTCGTCGCGGTCGCCGAGCACCTGATCGAGTCCGGCCGCACGAGCGCCGACCGGCTCGTGGCCGAGGGTGGCAGCGCGGGCGGGCTCCTGATGGGTGCGGTCGCCAACCTCGCACCCGAGCGGTTCGCCGGCATCCTGGCCGCCGTGCCGTTCGTCGACGCGCTGACGAGCATCCTCGACCCGGACCTGCCCCTCACCGTCATCGAGTGGGACGAGTGGGGCGACCCGCTGCACGACGCCGAGGTCTACCGCTACATGAGCGAGTACACCCCGTACGAGAACGTCCGTGACGACGTGCAGTACCCGCAGATCCTCGCCGTGACCTCGATCAACGACACCCGCGTGCTGTACGTCGAGCCCGCGAAGTGGACCGCGAAGCTCCGCGAGGTCGGCGCGCCGGTGCTGCTGAAGACCGAGATGTCCGCCGGCCACGGTGGTGTCAGCGGTCGCTACGCGTCGTGGAAGGAGCGGGCGTTCGAACTCGCCTGGCTGCTCGACGTGCTCGGGCTCGCCGACGAGACGCCCGCCGCGGCCACCGCCAACCCGATCGCCGCGGGCTGAGCGACGCCTCGCACTTCGTGAGCAGAAGAGGTCGGGTCCGAACGCGGGACCCGACCTCTTCTGCTCACCAAGCGAACGAAGCGCACCAAGCGCACGCAGCGCGCACCCCGCTCACACGCGGTTGAGCGCGTGCACCGCCTCGTCGTAGGACTCCTCGGCCAGGCGCACCCGGTCCCCCGCGAGCACCCCGTACCCGAACGTGCCCTCACCCCCGCGCTCCGCGATCGCCGCGTTCGCCCGCAGGATGTCGAGGGCGTGCAGGGACCGCACCCGTTCGGTCAGCACGTCGGCCGCGGTGCCGATCCGCTTCCACAGCGCGTGCGGGAACGCGTCGTCACCGAGCACGTCCATCGCCATCCGGGCGCGCATCGTCTCCTGCCACGCGGCCTCGGTGGTGGTCCGGTCGGCAGCCTCGCGCTCGGCAGCGGTGTCCGAGGTGTCGTCGGCGACGGCGGCCCGGACGAGTTCGCGCACGCGCGGCTTCACGTCGGCGCCGACGTCCTGCGCGACCTGCTTCGGTGCGCGGAGCGACCACGCTGTCGGCGCCGGGCGCTCGGCGGCGTCGTCGAGGGCGTCGAGCAGTTCGAGGAACGGCTCGCCGTGCAGGAACGCGACGACGTCCCGCACCGCCTGGTCGCGACGTTCCCGGGTCGAGGCGAGGATGCGCTCACGGGTCATCGCGTCGACCAGGTCGTCCTGCGCCGGCGACGACGCCCGCGGCAGCCGGTCGATCAGGTACTCGGCCAGCGCCGCACGCGCGGTGACGCCCGCCAGGCCGTCCGCCGCCTCGGCGGCGCGGTCGACGGCCTCGCCGTCGGGGAACGCCGGACGGTAGGCGCCCAGGATCGCGGCGATCTCGAGGGTGGTGTCGGCCGCCTGCCGGAGGTCGGCCGTGTCGCCGGAGCGGAGCCGGGCCTCCTGGCCGAGCAGCGCGACGCGCAGCTTGCGCACCCGCTTCGCCAGGATGCGTGCGGTCGTGCCCTTGGCCGGCTTCTCCTCGGTCTGGAGGCGCGGTGCCGGTGCTCCTGCCAGCCCGCGTGCCAGCTTGGACGCGACGGCGGCGGGGCCGGCACCGACGGCCGCGAAGCGCCCGTCGAGGGCCGCGAACAGCTCGTGGGCGATCTGCGGGTCGACTCCGTCGACGGTCTCGACCTCGACCTCGCGCCAGGTGCGGGGGGTCTCCGGAGCATCGTCGTCGAGGCGCCGGGCGGTGACCTGGTCGTCGGCGAGCTCGGCGATCTGGTCGCCGTCCTCGTCGAGCAGTCGGGTGACGGTGCGGGTGGTCGTGATCCGGACGACGGGACGCAGCCCGCGGCCACGACGCTCCGTGAAGAGCGCGGCGAGGACCTCGTCGGGCACCGTGTCGGCGTCGTCGGTCAGGGGGAACTGCTGCTCGTGGCGGACCGTGTCCGACTCCGAGCGCTTGATGTGCCAGCCGGCGTCGGGGCCGCCCGTGCGACGGCGGACGGTCACCCGCGCGGCCACCAGGTCGTACCGCTCGGTGTCCCAGTAGGTCGCGTCCAGTTCGAACGGCTCCTGGTGCTCGGTGCGGAGGATGCCGCCCGCGCCGACGAGGTCGGGGAGGGCACCGCCCTCGGGCAGGTCGTAGGTGCGCTCGATCTCGAGGTGCGTGTGGCTCACACGCTCTTGTCTACCAGGCACTGCGGGGTTTCCCCGCACCCGGGGTTAGCCTGCAGGGATGAGCGACACGATCACCCGCGAGCAGTTCACGCCCGAAGCCGGCGGCGTCACGATGTTCACCACCACGTGGTGCGGCTACTGCGCCCGGCTGAAGAACCAGATGTCGAAGGCCGGGGTGCCCTTCACCGAGGTCGACATCGAGCAGACCCCGGGCACCGCCGAGCTCGTCGCCGAGGTCAACGGCGGCAACCAGACCGTGCCGACGCTGGTGTTCCCCGACGGCACGACGGCGACGAACCCGTCCCTGGCCGAGGTGCAGTCCCGCATCTGAGCAGGTTCCCCTCGCAAAACACCGGTGTTCACGCTCCGAACACGCGCATGACGCGGTTCAGAGTGCGAACACCGGTGTTTTGCTGTCCGGGACAGCGCCGGACGCGCCGGCGCTAGCCGCCGAGCGCCTCGGTCAGCAGCGCAGCCATCGCGTCGAGCTGGATGTCACCGGAGTCGACGACCTCTTCGTCCGAACCGTCGAGCGCGCGGGCGGCCAGGGACGCCTTCGAGTCGATGAGCTCGGCGATCTTGGTGTCGATCGTCTGCGCGGCGATGATGCGCCACGCGGTGACGGGCTCTTCCTGCCCGATGCGGTGCACGCGGTCGATCGCCTGGGTCTGCTCGGCGCTCGTCCACGACAGCTCGGCGAGCACGACGTTCGACGACACCTGCAGGTTCAGGCCGACCCCGGCCGCGGTCAGCGAGCAGACGATGACGGCGACGTCGGGGTCGTTCACGAACGAGTCGATCTCGGCCGTGCGCTGCGTCGGGGTCTGGTCGCCGCGGATCGTGGCGGTGCGCAGGCCGCGACGGGCGAACACCTCTTCCGCCTGGTCCATCACGTCGAGGTGCTTCGCGAAGAACACGACCTTGCCGACGTTCGAGGCGAGCTGCGCCGCGTAGTCGGCCGCGAGCTGGGCCTTGGCCCGGCCGATGCGGCGGACCATCGAGAACACGTTCTCGCCGGTCGACGAGGCGTCCTGGTCCTCGAGCTCCCAGCGGGCGACCTGGCGGACCAGCTTGTGGTCGATGCCGACGACCGGGTCCTGCCCGGTGCGGGCGTCGAGCGCCTGGTGGTAGCGGCGGACGAGCTTCGCGGTGAGCTCGCGCTCGGCGTCGCGGATGGAGCGACCCTCGTCACCGTCGAGCTCGACGGGGATGTCGGCGATCCGGCGTGCCGGGATGTCCGCGGCGACGTCGACCTTGCGGCGTCGGACGATGCCCTGGTCGATGACGGCACGGCGGGCCTCGACGAAGAACCCGGGGTCGGCCGGCGTCAGGCCGATCTCCTCGAGCTCGTTCATGAGCTTCGCGCGCGGCTTCTTGTCGTCGATCCAGCCGAGGTACTCCCAGATGGTGCGGAAGTCCTCGACCGAGTTGATCAGCGGGGTACCGGTCAGCGCCATGAGCAGCGGTGCGGCGGTGCGCTGCCGGATGCGCTCGGCGATCTGCAGCACGAACCGGGCGCGCTGCGAGTCCCTGTTCTTGATGAAGTGCGCCTCGTCGACGACCATCCCCTTGAACCCGAAGTTGCCGAGCCACCCGGCGTGCCGGTCGAGGATCTCGTAGTTCACGATGACGATGTCGGCGAACCCGTCGAGGTCGTTGCCGTCCCCGTGGATCACCGTGGCGCGGTGGTTCGGCACCCAGCGCTCGGCTTCACGCGCCCAGTTCGTCTTGACGACGTTCGGCACGACGACGAGCAGAGGGAACGCGTTCGCGGCGTCGGCGGCGAGCAGCGACTGTGCGGTCTTGCCGAGGCCGGGCTCGTCGGCGAGCAGGAACGTGCGGTGCCCCTGCGCCGCGGCGGCGACGAGTTCCGCCTGGTGCTTCATGAGCGTGGTGCCCGAGCGCGAGTGCAGCGTCGTGGGCTCCGGCAGCGGCATCGTCGCCGCTCCCCCGCCCGCGCCGTACTCGAACGACTTGAACAGCGGCCCGAACAGTTCCCAGTTCGCCAGGCGACGCGGGTGCGCGACGGGCTGGTCGGCGAGGGCGAAGTCCGGTGGCATGAAGGGGTTCGCCAGCTGGCGCTGCACGACCGCCTGCGGCACGACGGCCCGCACCGGGGTCTCGACGACCGCGGCGGGCTCGGACGCGATGACGAGGTCCTCCGGCTGCAGTTCCATGCCGCCGGCGATCATCATGTCGCGCTTGACCGCACGCGTCGCCTCGGACACCTGGACCTCTTCGGCGAGGAGCTGGATGACGCTGGTGTCGCGCGCCGCCGTCTTCGCGAGGATCGTGGCCACGCCGTCGAGCCGCTTGAGCTGCTCGGCGCGCTGCGCGTCGGTGAGCTCCGTGTCGGCCTTCACCCGCGCGCGCTCTTCGCGCATGAGCAGGGCGACCGCCTGGAACTTCGTCCGGTTCGATGCCTTGAGCGGTCCGCGCTGCGCCGCAGCCTCGACCTCGCGCACAGCGCGGGCGAGGACGGGGATGACGCCGTCGTTGTCCAGCGGCCTGGTGCGACGTGACGCGGTCCGCGTCCCGCCGGCAGCACGCCGGGTGCCTGATCGAGCCAACGCTCCTCCTGTTCCGCCCACACGTCGGGGCGATCCGCCCGTGGGGCGGGAAGTCCTGCACCGGTGCCTGGCGCGGCTCCGGTTCAGCTGCGGGCCACCGTGGCCCACCGCATCGCCGGTCCCCGCATCGGGACGTCCGGTGGACTCCCGCGAGCCGTTCCACACGAGCACCTGCCGGGAGCAGGTTCGGACGGTCCGCGCCGGGATCCGGCGTCGTCACACGCACGTGATGCCCCCTCGGGGCGGTCACGGCCCGGTCCCCGCGTCGATCAAGTGATCGACGGCTGCGTCCGGAATCGACGCGGCACGCGGGAACGCGGTGCGTGCGCGCTCAGTTTACTCCCGGACCACCGACGGAGGCGACCGGCGCGTTGCCCGCGCGCGTCGCGACGGCGGACGGGAGGCCCGTGGCGGGCCCGACCCGGGCCTCCAGTCCGTCCTCCGGTCGTGTTCACCCCACCGAAGCGACACGTCTCCGGTTCCCTGCCCCGGTGACCCCGCGAAAGCGACAGGACGCCGCGGATGTTCCGCGCAGAACTGTCGCTTTCGCGACAGCGGCGTCGCGTCTCAGACCTGCGGTGCGGACCGCGGGCGGGTCGAACCACCGGTCGGGAGGCTCGGGGCCGCGTCCGCCAGGGCGGCCTGCGTCGCGGCGAGGAGCTGCTGGGCGGTCTGGATCCCGTTGGCGGAACCGGTGGTCGCCTGGCCGCCGGCGTGGGCGAGCAGCTGGGCGCCGATGGCGGGTCCGATGCGGTCGGCCTCGCGCGGGTTGCGCGCGACCCAGTCGCGGGCGATCGCGTCGGCGAGGCGCTCGGCGGCGGCGCCGCGCTCGGCGTCGCCTCGGGACCGGTGCCAGAGCCCGGTGACCACGAGGTGGGCGACGACGGCACCGACGTCACGGACCGGGAAGCCCCAGCCCGCGGTGTCGATGTCGAGCAGGCCGGAGATGCGCCACGGCTCGTCCTCGTCGACGAAGACCTGCTCCAGGTGCAGGTCGCCGTGCACGACCTGCTTGGTCGAGCTCGACCAGCCGATGGAGCGGCGGCCGATGGCGTCGTACAGGCGGTCGATCTCCTCGGCGTCGTGCGGCAGGGCGGCGATGAGCGTGCGACGGTGCCAGTCGGCGTGGTCCATCGCGTCGGCGCGCGCCTGCTGGGTCATCGGGACGGTGGCGACCCGGCCGCTCAGCGCGGCGAGCGACGCCACGAAGCGGGGGTCGTCGGCGATGTCGAGGATGCGGCTGCCGGCGGGCACCCCGCGGATGCGCTCGAGCACGAGCAGGCCGTCGCCACGGCTGGACAGCACACGCGGCACGGGCAGACCGGCCGCGACGAACTGCTCGTGCGACTGCACGATCGGCGCGACCCGGTGCGGGCGGACGATCTTCAGGAACAGGGTGCGCTCGGGGGCGTCCACGCGGACGACCGCGCGCTTGCCGGGCCGGTACGCCGCCACGGTGAGCACCGGGTCGGTGACGGGCATGCCGAGCGTGGTCAGCAGCTCGGCGACGGCGTCGCGGTAGGTGACCTGCGGCAGCACCGGCAGGCCGGGGTCGTTCGGGTACGCCCACACCGACACCGGGTCACCTGTCGCCGGGTCGGTGACGATCGCGCTGTTCTGGTCGTGGGTGCCGCCGGTGTCGACGTAGGTCAGGACCGTGGCGCGCTGGCCGTTGCGGTCCACCGTGTCGACCTCGTAGCCGTACAGGTAGCCGTTGCCCGAGGGCTCGACGGAGTGCGCCCGCGCGGCCACCACGGAGGTCCCGGAGCCGGCGAAGGCCTGCGGGATGACGCGCTCATGGTTGGGCCACACGACATCAGTCAACCGTGTCGCGCGGGTTTCGTCGCGTTCGTGCACGGCTCGGCGCGCGGCCGGTGGCTACCGTGGTCGGTGTGAACCCGGTCGCGCGTCTCCGCAGCTCCAGTCGCACGCCGTTCCTGCAGGTCGTGAAGACCGCCGTCGCGGTGGTCGCCGCCGTGCTCCTCTGCCGCCTGGTCATCCAGGGGCCGTTCCCCACCTTCGCGGCGATCGCTGCACTGCTCGTGGTGCAGCCGAGCATCAACCAGTCGTTCGTGAAGGGGCTCGAGCGGAGCGCGGGCGTGGTGATCGGCGTCGTGCTGGCCACCGGGTTCCACCTGCTGCTCGGCGACGGCGTGTTCGTCGTGCTGCTCGTCATCGTGCTCGCGATCCTCATCGCCTGGGCACTCCGGCTCACCCCGACCTCGGCCACCCAGGTGGGGATCAGCGGGATGCTCGTGCTCACCGCCGGGGTCGTGACGCCGAACTACTCCGCCGACCGGATCCTCGAGACCGTGATCGGTGCGATCGTCGCCCTGGTCGTGAACGCGCTCATCGTGCCGCCCGTGCTGCTCGAACCGGCGCACCTCGCCGTCGCCCGGCTCGCCCGTGACACCGCGGTGGCGTTCGAGCGGATCGCGATCGGCCTGACCGAGGGGTGGGACCGCGAGCGCTGGGACGAGGCGCTCGTCGCGGCCCGCGCACTGCGGCAGCAGCACGCCAAGGCCGAGGCGTCCCTGGGGTCGGCGCGCGAGTCCCTGACGATGAACCCGCGCAGTGGACGGCACCGGACGATCCTCGACCGCGACGTGGTGACCACCGACCACCTGCGCGTCCTGGTGACCCGGGTCACCGGGATGACCCGGGCGATCCGCGACAACACCGCACCGGACCTGCGCGACGACCCGGTGGTGCACGGCATCGCAACCGAGGTGGCACGGATCGGTGCGGACGTCCGGGCCCTCAGTGCGCGGGTCGAGTCGACACGGCTCGACCCGGTGGACGGGGTCGGCGGAGCGGACACTGCTGCCTCCGGGCCGGACGTCGGGCCGTGGGCGGAGGCTTCCGAGCCGGCACTCACCGCGCCGCTCGAGGTGGTCCGGCCGAACTCCCGGCACTGGGTGCTCATCGGGGCACTGCTCGAGGACATCCGACGGGTGCGTGGCGAGCTGCTCGGGGAGGACGACTAGCGCCGGCACACCGGCACGTTGCGCTTGCGCGCTGCTGGGCGTCGGCGCGCTGCTGGGCGTCAGCGCGCTGCGCAGGCCGCTTCCGACGCCGTCCGCACGACGTCCGACCAGATCACCGCGGTCGGGACGACGTCGGTCGCGGTCGCACCCGGGATGCCGGCGTCGGCGTACCGGCTGATCTCCGCGACGACGGCCTCGGTGCCGACCTCGCGTGCAGCACGGCTCGCCACGTCCGGTACCGCCGTCCGCAGCTCCGCGACCACGCGGTCGCGCGGTGCGTCCTCCAGCTGCGCGAGCGCGCCGATGCCCTTCCACGCGGCGTCCAGTTCGGCGCGCAGGCGCACGATGGCCGGGTGGTCGATCGAGTCGTTCATGATCCCCCAGTGCGGGCGGCGCATCGGGTCGCGCTGTCCGCTGCCGGAGCCTAGCAACGAAGCAAGCGGCGCTCACGTCCCTAGAACGTGGGACAGACCGTTCTGCTTTGACCTGTGACGAGATTCAGCGAGTCGGACCCGGAGAACGGCCCTCCGCGCCGGTTCGATGCCACGATGGGTCCGAGGAGGTCCACTATGCGGCTGTTGGTGGTCGAGGACGACGACGAGATGCGTGCCCTGATGGAACGCGGACTCGCGGCCGAGGGGTACCGGGTCACGGCCGTCGAGAACGGTGTCGAGGCGCTCATCGCCCTCGGCGAGCAGGCGTTCGACCTTGCGGTCGTGGACGTGATGATGCCCGGCATGTCCGGCTTCGAGCTCGCCCGGCGGATCCGTGAGCGCGAGGACCCCGTGCGGATCCTGCTCGTGACCGCGCGCGATGCCGTCGACGACCGCGTGTTCGGGCTCGACGCCGGCGCGGACGACTACCTCACCAAGCCCTTCGCCTTCGCCGAGCTCACCGCTCGGCTGCGTGCGCTCGGCCGTCGTGAGTCCGCCGGGGCACCCCGCACGATCGAGGTCGGGGACGTCTCCATCGACTCCGAGGCCCGCCGCATCTCGATCAAGGGCCAGCGCGTCGCCGTGAGCCCCACCGAGTTCGCCCTGCTCCGACTGCTCGCCCGGTCCGCCGGCAGTGTCGTCGACCGCCCGAAGATCCTCGAAGAGGTCTGGGACGGTTCGCAGCACGTCGACCCGAACGTGGTCGAGCAGTACATCTCGTACCTCCGCAAGAAGCTCACCGCGCACGAGGCCACCGTCGCCATCGCCACGGTCCGCGGTCGCGGGTACCGCCTGGATCTGCTCGGGGCGTGAGCGGGGCCGACGACGCCCCACGATCGGACCGCCGACGCGGCGGTCCGATCCGGCCGCTGCGTCTGCTGTCGCTGCGTGCCCGGATCACGATCGGGTCGACGGCGATCGCCGCGATCGTCATCCTGCTGCTCGTCCTGGTGATGCGCTTCCAGGTGGTGAGCGTCGTCGCGAGTGCGACCCGCACCCTGCTCGACGCCGATGCCGACCCGTACGTCGCCACGCTCGAGGTCGACAGCGACCCCGACCTCTCGCCGCCGGGCAACGCGCAGCTCGTCGCCGTCGTGTCCCCGTCCGGCGAGATCGTGCTGTCGACGATGCCCGACCGTGTCGAGCAGGCGCTCGGCAGTCTGCGGTCCACCCCCGCCGGCACCTCGATCATCACGGCATCCGGCTCGGAGTACCGCGTCGTGGTGGAGCACCCCGTCAACGAGGCCGGCCGCTGGACCGTCGTCGCCGCCCGCAACTCGCAGGCCGAGGCCATCGTCGTCGACGACCTCACGACGACGCTGTCGCTGACCGGTCTGGCCATCCTGCTCGCCTTCGGCGTGGCGTCCTGGGTGCTCGCGACCACCGCGCTGCGCCCGGTGAACCGGATGCGCCGCGAGGCCGAACGGCTCTCGGTCGCCCCGGAGCGTGCCGAACTGCCGGTGGGCCCCGCCCAGGACGAGCTGGCGTCCCTGGCGACCACGCTCAACGCCTTCCTCGCCCGGACCCGGCAGGCGACCGAGCGCGAACGCCAGATGGTGTCGGACGCCAGCCACGAGCTCCGGACGCCCCTGGCGATCCTGACGACCCAGCTCGACCTCGCCTCGCTCGACGGCAACGACGCCGCCGCCCTCGCCGCCCACATCGAACGCGCGAAGCACAGCGTCGCGCGGTTGTCGCGGCTGGCGAACGACCTGCTCGCCCTGTCGCGGATCGAGGAGTCCGAGCGCCGTGAACAGGACGGCGACCGGCGCCCCGAGACCGCGTGGTCGGACCTCGGCGACGAGGTGATGGCCGCGGTCGACCGCGTCCGACTCATCGCGTCGGCGAAGGACGTCACCGTCGACTTCGACCTCGAACCGCCCGTCGCCGTCGGTGGTTCCGGCCCGGGCATCGGCGGCGGCACCGTCGAACCACGGTACCGGATCGACACCGGCGGGATGGCCCAGCTCGTCACGAACATCGCGGGCAACGCCGTGGCCGCACTCCCCCGCGGCGGCGGCATCTTCGTGTCCTGGCGGAGCACCGGCGGCGAGGGCGTGCTGCAGATCACCGACGACGGCCCCGGCGTGCCCGAGTCCTTCATCCCGGTGGCGTTCGACCGCTTCACCCGTCCGGACGAGGCCCGGACGTCCCGCCCCAACCCGGACCCGTCGACCGGTGCCGGCGCCCTGCCCGGCGGCTCGGGGCTGGGACTCGCGATCGTGCGTGCGGTGGCGGAACGGGCAGGAGGCACGGCGTCGCTCCGCAACGTGCCCGCCGGTGGGCTCGAGGTCACGATCAGCCTGCCCGAGGTGCGCTGAGCACGACCGCTCACTCGGGCGCGCCCGCTCACCCGAGCACGACCGCTCACTGGAAGTCCCGCGAGCGGGTGCGGACGGACAGCGACAGGTGCTCGATGCGGTCCGCCACCAGGTTGACCACCCCGTCGGGCGAGCGCTCGAGGATGCCCCGGACGATCACCGCCGGGGACTCCCGCGCCACCCGGCGGAAGCGCCCCCAGACCCCGACGCTGCAGATGACGTTGACCAGCCCGGTCTCGTCCTCGACGTTCAGGAACGTGATGCCGGAGGCCGTCGCCGGACGTTGCCGGTGCGTCACGATCCCGCCGACCTCGACCCGTCGTCCGGTCTCGGCGGTCGCGGTGTCCTGCACGCTGAGCACCCGGCGGGCTGTGAGCCGGTCGCGCACGTGCCGGACGGGGTGGTCGTCGGTCGTCATGCCCGTCGACCACATGTCGGCGATGAGCACGTCCCCGCTCGTCATCTGCCCGAACAGCGGCGGCTGCACGAACACCTGCGTGTCCGGCAACTGGTCCGGACGCTCGGCGGCCGCCTGGGCAGCCGACCACATCGCACCGCGGCGGTCGATGTCGAACGGGGTGAAGGCGTCGGCGGCGGCGAGGGCCTCGAGCTGCGGCGTGGTGAGCCCGACCCGGCGGGCCAGGTCCGACATGTCGAGGAAGGGCCCGTTGGCGTCCCGCTCCGCGACGATCTTCTCGGCGCTCTTCCGGCTGAGCGACGCGACCTCGGCGAGCCCGAGCCGCACGGCGAAGGCACCGTCGCGTCGGTGGCTCGCGGTGTCGTCGGGGAGCGCCTTGTCGAAGGGCAGCACCGGTGGCTGCTCGGCGGCCAGGCACGCGTCGGCACCGGCAGGGGCTTCCCCGTCCGGTAGCGGTTCGAGCGTGGCGTCGACCCCGGACCGCAGGATGTCCGGTCGCAGCACGCGGACGCCGTGCCGCCGGGCGTCGGCGACCAGGGTCTGCGGTGAGTAGAACCCCATCGGCTGCGCCCGGAGCAGTGCCGCCAGGAACGCCCCCGGGTAGTGCAGCCGCATCCACGCGCTCGCGTAGACGATGAGGGCGAAGCTGATCGAGTGGCTCTCCGCGAAGCCGAAGTTCGCGAACGCCTGGATCTTCGCGTAGATCGCGTCGGCGTCGGCCCCGTGGATGCCGTTGTCCGCCATCCCCGCGTACAGCTTGTCGCGCAGTCGGTCGATCTTCTCGTGCCCGCGCTTCGACCCCATCGCCCGTCGCAGCAGGTCGGCGTCGTCACCGGAGCAGTTGCCGACCGCGATCGCCATCTGCATGAGCTGCTCCTGGAACAGCGGGACCCCGAGGGTGCGTTCGAGCACGGGTTCGAGCGCCGGGTGCATGTAGGTGATCGGTTCCTCGCCCGTGCGCCGGCGGATGTACGGGTGCACCGCGCCGCCCTGGATGGGCCCGGGTCGGACGAGCGCGACCTCGATCACCAGGTCGTAGAACCGCCGCGGGAGCAGTCGGGGCAGGGTGCCCATCTGCGCGCGGGACTCCACCTGGAACACCCCGATCGTGTCCGCGCGGCAGAGCTGGTCGTAGACCCCCTGTTCCTCCTTCGGGATGGAGTGCATCTCCCAGCGCTCCCCGCAGTGCTCTGCCGCCAGGTCGAACGAGTACTGCAGGGCCGCGAGCATGCCGAGCCCGAGCATGTCGAACTTCACGAGCCCCATGTAGGCGCAGTCGTCCTTGTCCCACTGCAGCACGGTGCGGCCGTCCATCCGGGCGTGCTCGATCGGCACGACCTCGCCCACCGGGCGGTCGGTCAGCACCATGCCGCCGGAGTGGATGCCGAGGTGCCGCGGGAACCCGAGGACGTCGCTCGCGAGCCCGACGACCGCCGGCGGGATGTCGTGGTCCTGGCTCTCGGTCACCGACCCCCACCGCTCGACCTGCTTCGACCAGGCGTCCTGCTGCCCGGGGCTGTGACCGAGCGCCTTCGCCATGTCGCGCACCGCGCCCTTGGGCCGGTAGGTGATGACGTTCGCGACCTGGGCGGCGTTGTGCCGGCCGTACTTGGCGTACACGTACTGGATCACCTCTTCGCGGCGGTCCGAGTCGAAGTCGACGTCGATGTCGGGTTCCTCGTCGCGCATCGCCGACAGGAACCGCTCGAACGGCAGCCCGTACCGGATCGAGTCCACCGCGGTGATCTCGAGCAGGTAGCAGACCGCCGAGTTCGCCGCCGAGCCCCGCCCCTGGCAGAGGATGCCCCGACCGCGGGCGTACTGCACCATGTCGCGCACGATCAGGAAGTACCCCGGGAAGTTCTTCTCCTCGATCACGGACAGCTCACGCTCGATGCGCTCCCGCTTGCGGGGGTCGACGCCGTCGGCGCTGCCGGGGTAGAACCTCCGGGCACCCGTCCACGTGAGCTCGCGGAGCCACGACATCGCGGTGTGCCCGTCCGGGACGTCGAGGTCGGGCAGCCCGGGCTGCACGGTCTTCAGCCGGAACCCGAGCTCGTCGGCGAGCTCCACGGTCCGCTCGATCGCGCCGGGGTAGCGCCCGAACCGTCTGGCCATCTCGGCGCCGGAGCGCAGGTGGGCGGTGTCGGCGGCCGGCAGCCAGCCGTCGATCTCGTCGAGGCTGCGGCGGGCACGGACCGCCGCGAGTGCGGTCGCCACCGGGAACCGGTCGGGGGTGGCGTAGTGCACGTTGCCGGTGGCGACCAGGGGCAGCGCGTGCTTCGCGGCGATGGTGGCCAGGGCGTCGTTGCGGGCGCTGTCGAGCGGGTCGCCGTGGTCGAGCAGCTCCACGACGACGTTGCGGCTGCCGAACCGGTCGAGCAGCACCCGGAGTGCGGTCTCGGCGGCGGACTCGCCACCCTGCTCGAGGGCCTGCCGCACGGAGCCCTTCCGGCACCCGGTGAGGACACGCCAGTGCCCGTCCGCCCGCGCGGCGAGGTCGTCGAGGTCGTACTGCGGGCTGCCCTTCTCGGACCCGGCGGCCAGGTGTGCGCTCGTCACCGCGCCGGCGAGCCGGTGGTAGCCGTCCTGGCCGTCGGCGAGCAGGAGCAGGTGCGAACCCTCGGGGTCGGGCACACCGTTCTGCGGTTCGGTCAGCCCCAGGGACAGCTCGGTGCCGAACACGGTGCCGACCTGCGGGTACGACTCGGCGACCTCGGCCATCCGGGCGGCCCCGTAGAAGCCGTCGTGGTCGGTGAGCGCGAGGGCGTGCAGTCGGAGCCGAGCGGCTTCTTCGAACAGGTGCTCGGGTTGGCTGGCGCCGTCGAGGAAGCTGAAGGCCGAGTGCGCGTGCAGTTCGGCGTACGGCACCACGGGCCCGCCGTCGGTGTCGAGCGGCGACGGGACGTACGGCTCGCGCTTCCGCGACCACGCCGGGCTGTCGCCGCCGTCGCCGTCGTGCGCCGTGCCCGGGCTCCGCTTGTCGGACAGCGCGCGCTCGAACTGCGACCACGGGATGGGTGGGTTGCTGTAGCCCATCAGGTCACGCTCCTGTCGGTGGTGGTGGTCGGGGTCACGTCGCGATCGCCTCGGCCCACCAGCGGTGGTCCGCCAGCACCAGGTACCAGGCGCGCCCCTCGGCGTCGACGAGCTGCAGCCGGTGCAGGCGTCGGCCGCCGGACTCCCACCACCGGACGACGAGCGGCCACGGCCCCGCCCAGGCCGTCACGGCGGAGAACCCGCCGCCCCGGTCGCCCTCGGCGCGGAACCGGTCGGGTGCGCCGGACAGCACGCCACGCTCGTCGACGTCGACGCTCGCACCACCGACGGCGACGACGTCGACCGGTCGGGGGCGCTCGAGCACGGTGGCGGGGGGCGGGCCGGGCAGCTTGCCGGGCCACGGGCGGTCGCGGACGGTCGCCAGGGCACGCTCACCACCGGCGGGCGCGTCGCCCCACGGCACGAGCACCACGCGCTCGGACAGGGTGCGGCCACCACCGATGCGCGGACTCACCACACCGTCGTGGCCGACCATGCCCTGGATCCGGGCGAGGCCGTGGTGCACGCGCTCGTCCGGGCCGGATCCCCACAGCCCGCGCTCGTGGTTCGCCATGTCGTCGACGGCGACCGGCTCGAGCACGACCGAGGTGACCGGCGCCTCGAGCCCGCTGGGGTCCACCCCGCCGGCGAGCTGCCACCGCACCCGGTCGACCACGTCGGCGGCGTCGAACCAGCGCGGGTGCGCCCAGGTCCGTTCGAGCAGGATGTCGCGCTCGTCGACGATCCCCACGCGGATGGTCGTCGCCACGAGCCCCGCGGCCCGGAGTCGCTCGGCGAAGTCGTCGGCGGAACGCCGGAACGCGAACGCGATCTGGTCGGCGCGGTCCAGCGGGGGTTCGAACGACGCCTCGACCCGGAGTTCCGGCGGGATCTCCCGCGCCGCGATCTCGCGGGGGTCGCGGCCCCCGGCCAACCGGTGCAGGAACGCCCCGGCCACGCCGAAGCGGTCCCGCACCTGTTCGTCGCCGAGTGCCGCGAAGTCGCCGAGCGTGGTGATGCCGAGCCGGTCGAGCACCGTTGTGAGGTCGGGGTCGCCGAGCACGCCGAGCGGCAGGTGCGCGAGGAAGTCCGCCGACCCGCCGACGGGCACGAGGCGCACCCGTTCGCCGGGACGCACCGGACGGGCGCGGGCGGCCTGGTCCGCCGCGAACGGGGTGTCGGCCACCCCGGCCCGCACCGCGGGGGCGCCGTGGTCGGCGGCGATGCCGGCGAGGGTCGCCGCCGCCGCGCGCTCACCGCCGTAGTACCGGGCCGGCCCGCGGGCACGGAGCGCGAGGGTGCCCGGCCGCAGCACCTCGACCCCCGGGACAGCCGCCTCGACCGCACGGATGACGGGCTCGAAGGTGCGGTGGTCGAGGGCGTCGTCGTAGGGCTGCACGAGGAGCTCGGGGCACCGCGCCTGCGCCTCACGCACGCGGAGCCCCCGCACGACACCCTGCTCACGCGCGGACGCGGAGCTCGCGAACACGAGCCCCTTCGCGGTCAGGGCGAGGGGCTGCTCCGGCGGGGTGCCACCGGCCCGAGCCGCCGCGATGACCGGCCAGTCCGGGCACCAGAGCACGATCGTCCGGGTCGGGGGTGGTTCGGGCAGTGCCGCTCCCCGCGTGATCGCGTCGGTCCGGACGCGCCCGGAGGCGATCACGACGCCACCGCCACGGGCCGCAGCACGCGGGTGTCCCCGGAGCCCACCATCGGCACCGGTGTGGCGGCCCGGACCGCACCGTCGGCCGCGGGCAGGAGCAGCTCGGCGGTCGCCGGACGCACCGCGCCGGCACGCCCGGTCGCGGTCACGGTGGCCCGGCGCTCCGTCAGGTGGCCGTGGCCCTGACCGATGCCGCTCCACGTCGAGGACGTGACCCGCAGCGTGACGTCCGCCCCGGGCCAGGAGCCGAGCGCGACGAGTGCGCCACCGCGCTGTCGCAGGCGGGCCGACAGCCGTGCCACGTCGCCCGGCACGACCCGGCTGAGCGGTCGGGTGAGGACGATCTGGGCGACGTCGGCCATCGCCGCCGTCACGGCGAGCCACTGGTCACCCGGATCGGGGACGAGCACGAGCCGTTCGAGGTCGATCCCCGCGGCGGCGGCGGCTTCGATCCCGAAGGACGGCACCCCGACGACCGCACACCACGCCCCGGCCGCCGAGGCCGCCTGCAGCATCGTGATCGCGAGCAGCACCGACTCGGGGACGGCGTAGGTGCCACCGACCCGGATCGCGCCACCGGGCAGCAGGGGTTCGAGCGCCGGGGCGGTGGGGAGCCCGGCGGTGTCGACCCGGGTGGACTCCATGTCGGCCACCCGGGACCGCAGGGACGTGATGCGGTCGAGCGCGGCCCGGGCATCGCTCAGGTGGTCCGGCCCACGGCGCGCACCGCCACCGCCCGCACCGCTGCCGCCGCGTGCAGCACCGCTCCGCCCGCCCCGGTCCGGGGTGGGCGACCGGAGTGCCGCCGCCGTCTGCATGCCCTCATATTCGAACATGTGTTCGATGATGTCAATCGCGTCCGACATCCGTGGACAGTCCTGGTCGAACACGTGTTCGGATCAGGGCATCAGCTCACCAGCTGGCAACCGCCCCGACCCCGCCGAGCACCGACCGCGTCTTGGTCTCGACCTCGTCCGCCTCGTCCGCGGGCACCGACGACCAGGTCACCGCTCCCCCGGCTCCGAGGGTCCGAGAACGCACCTCTCCCGACTCGTCGAGCACGGTCACGAGGCTACGGATCGCCACCGACAGGTCGACCGCCCCGCTCGCCGAGAAGTACCCGATCACCCCGGAGTACACCCCGCGCGGCGCCCCCTCGAGCCGGTCCGCGATCGCCGTGGCACTGCTCTTCGGCGCCCCGGTCATCGACCCCGGCGGGAACGCCGCGTGCACCACGTCGGCCCGCGACGTCCCCCGCGGCAGCACCGCCCCGATCGTCGAGACCAGCTGGTGCACGCTGGCGTACGTCTCGACGGCGCACAGCCGCTCGACGTGCACCGACCCGGGCACCGCGGTCCGCAGCAGGTCGTTCCGCAGCAGGTCGACGATCATCACGTTCTCGGCGCGGTCCTTCGGGCTCGCCGCCAGGTCGTCCCGCGCAGCCGCGTCCGCCACCGCGTCGGCGAGCCGCCGCCGCGTGCCCTTGATCGGCTCCGCGAGCACCGCTCCGGCCGCGTCGATCCGCAGGAACCGCTCCGGTGACCGGCTCGCCACGCGCAGCGGGCCGAGCCGCAGGAACGCGCCGAACGGGACGGGATCGGCCGCCCGCATCCGCAGGTACTCGCCCAGGTGCGGGTCCGTACCGGGGCCGCCACGGGCCTCCAGTCCGACCGCGAAGGCGGTGGTGAGGCAGACCTGGAACGCGTTCCCCTCGCGGATCTCCGCGCGGCACGCGTCGACCGACCGCTCGTAGGCGGCGCGCGTGACGCGTCCGGTCGCCGTGGACACCCCGGCCGGGAGGCCCGTGGCCGCGTCCACGACGCCGGCCGACGTCGTGGGGGTGGGCACCTCCTCGAGCCACACGCGGTTCCGCGCACTGGCCGCCGGTTCCGCGTCGGCGACGAGCGCGAGCGCCCAGGCGCCACCGGCGTGGTCGACGACGACGGCTCGGTCGACGAACCGCAGGTCGGCGTCGGCGTACCCGTCGGCGGTGCGGTCCGGGCCGCCGGACTCGCGGCCGAGCTCGTAGCCGAGGAACCCGACCCAGCCCAGCGCGAACCCGCACCCGACGACCGGCTCGGGCAGGCGGGGCGTGCGTCGGAGCAGATCCGCCAGCGCCGCGAAGGCCGGACGCTCCTCGGATCGGGCGGGCCCGAACCACCCCTCGGCGGGCGCGGCGACCGTCAGGTGCGCGCGACGGTCCTGGTGCCGGAACCGGGCGGCGAACGGCCCGTCCGTCCACGCCAGCACGGACCACCGTGCCCGGGGTCGAGCCGTGGCGGGAGCACCGTCGGGCAGGCCGGAGTCGAGCCACACCAGGTCCCCGGGGACCTGCGCCGCCAGGGCCGCGAGGTCGGGGACCGGGTCGAGTCGGCGGACCTCGACGCGGACGCCGGGGTCGGGGGTGCTCAGATCGCGGCGATCGTCCATGCGGCGGCGTGCGAGGCACCGGGCGCGAGCACCACGAGGCCGCGGTCCTCGCCGTCGTTGAAGGCGTCGGGGGCGCACGTCATCGGCTCGACGGCGAGACCGGCGCGGTGGTACTCGGGGACGACGTGGTCGGCGGTGTGCACCTGCGCCCAGCCGCACTCCGGCCCGAAGGTCGCACGGACCCCGTGACCGTCCGCCGCCGTGACCGCGATGGTGGCGAGGCCGGCGGCGTCGCGGTCGAAGCCGGTGAAGGCGTGGTCGATGAACCGGTCGCCGATCAGCGTGGGCGTGCGCAGGTCGAACTCGTCGTGCCCGGGGACCAGGTCGGTCGGGATGAGCCGGTCCGGCGTCACCTCGAGCACCTGGGCGGCGGGGAGCGTCAAGGTCCAGTCGTCGACGGTGCCGGTACCCGCGACGAGGTACGGGTGCGGGCCGGTCCCCCACGGTGCGTCCTCGGACCCGGTGTTCGTCCCGGTGATCGTGGTGTGCAGCCCCTCGGCGTCGAGCCGGTACTCCACGGTGACCTCGACGCGGTACGGGTAGCCCTGCTGCGCCTGGACGGTCGTGGCGAGCACCACGCGGTCGTCCGCCTGCTCCTGCACGCCGAAGTCCGTCCACGCGACGAGTCCGTGCAGGGCGTGGTGCCGTGCGGGCTCGGTGAGGGCGAGCTCGTGGTCGACGCCGCCGAAGGAGTACTCGCCGTCGACGATCCGGTTCGGCCACGGGGCCAGGACGGCACCGCGGAAGACCGGGCGGACCTCGTCGGCGTCGAACGGGACGACCAGGTCTCGGCCCTCGTGCCGCAGGGTCCGCAGTGTCGCTCCGACCGTGGCGATGTCGGCCGTGTACCCGGCGGAGGCGATCGTCAGCGGGGACCCGGACAGCGGCGCGTCGTTGCTCATGGGCTCAGCGTATCGGGCCACCGAGTCCCGCCGGGCGTACGAAAAACCCCGCCGTTCCGAGGAACGACGGGGTTGAGGGTGGATCTGAGGGGACTCGAACCCCTGACCCCCTGCATGCCATGCAGGTGCGCTACCAGCTGCGCCACAGACCCAGATCGTGCTGTTTCCGTACCGACCGGTTCCCCGGAGGCACCATAGAAGCGTACACCATGCGAACGCCGGGCAACGAAATCGAAGCCGTCACCCGGGCGCGTCGCTGATCAGGCGGTGTGGTCCACCGGGAGCTCGAGCGGGATCGTCGGGCAGTCAGCCCAGAGACGCTCGAGCGAGTAGTACTGGCGGTCTTCGTCGTGGAAGACGTGCACGATGATCTCGCCGAAGTCGATGAGGACCCAGCGGCCCTCGGTACGGCCTTCGCGGCGGAGCGTCTTGGCACCGAGCTCGAGGAGGCGTTCCTCGACGGCATCGGCGATGGACTGCACGTTGCGCTCGTTCCGACCGGTTGCGAGCAGGAACACGTCCGTGAGCTGCAACGGCCCGGTCACGTCGAGAGCGACGAGGTCCTCGGCCTGCTTGGCGTCGGCCGCGAGTGCTGCGGCCTGCACGAGTTCCAGTGCGCGAGTGGAGGCGGTCACGGATTCCTTCCGGTCGTCGAACCGACGGACAGCCGGTTCGCTTGATGGGTCACGATCATAAGCCACCCCGCCGACAGCGGCCAGGTCAGGGTCGGCGGGGTGGTGGAGAACGGACGTCGAGGACGGCAGCGGTCAGCCGCCGAACGCGTGGGTGGTGAGCAGTGCGGTGATGATGACGCCGGCCGCGGCCAACCCGACCGCGCCGACCGTCACACCGAGGATCAGCGGCGTACGCGACTCCTTCGGCTTGGCGGCGGCGAGCACGACCTGACGGGTCGAGGTGTGGCTGGACACCGCGCGGCTGGCCCGCACCGGGCTGGCGTCGGTCTCGGGCTGCTCGTCCTGCTGCTCGAGCAGGCGGTCGACCTCGGCGCCGTCGATCGGCCGGTGCGACCCCGTCGACGACAGCGACGCCGGCAGGTCGATCGACCCGGTCAGGATCACCTCGCCCGTCGCGTTGAGCGCACCGGTGGGGTCGGCCAGGGCCGAGTTCGGCAGGATGATCGCGTTCGTGTTCGTCACCGCGACGCGGCGGGTGCCCGTCTCGGCGTCGTGCACCTCGGAGTCGTTCGAGTCGTGCGCCTGCTGCGACCAGTGGCCGGCGGGCGGCGCGAAGGCCGTGGTCACCGGCTTCGGCTCGGTCGGGCGCTGGAACGCCGCGGGGACCTTCGGGGCCTCGGTCGCGGGCTCGGGCAGCGGCACCTCGTTGGTGTCGTCGTCCTCGGCGTCGAGCGAGAGCGGGAACACCGCGGGGGTCGCTGCGGCGGCGTTCGTCGGGATCGGGACCGGCGTGACGGCGGGCTGCGACCCGGCAGCGGGAGCGGGAGCGTCGTCGGCAGACCGGGCCGGAGCGTCCTCGGACGACTCGTCCGCCGGTGCGACGTCGGTCGTCTCGTCCGCAGGAGCGTCGGACTCGGGGACGTCGCCCGCCGGGGCGTCGGTCTCCGGCGCTCCAGACTCCGGGACGTCGGTCGCGGACGCGTCGGACTCGGTGACGTCGGCGGGCGGCGACCACGTCGACCGGTGGCGGCGGGGCTCCTCGGCGTGCGCAGCGGCCTCCTCGAGGGGCTCGAGCGCGTCCGGGGACCCGTCGGCCTCGGTGGCCTGGGCGACCGCGGCCTGGTCGAGGACCGTCGGGGCAGCGGGCTGCTCGTCGTGCGCGGCCTCGGCGTCCGGAGCGCTCTGCGGCGCGGCGGAGGGGTCGATCGTGTCCACCGACCCGAGGACGTCCTCGACGGTGCGGTCGGACGACTGGGGCGTGGGGTTCTGCAGCGGGACCGGCAGGACCGCCTGGCGCTCGGCGGCACGGAGCTGCCGGATCTGCCGACGGGTGAGCCCACCGCTGCCGGGGACGATCTCGGTCGCGGAGGCCGGCGGGAACGGCGGCACACCGGCCGCGGGTGCCGACACCGGGACGGACGCGGCGGATCCGGGGTCGGTCTGCGCCGATGCCGGCGCGGACGACTGGGCGGGGCCACCGGGGGCCGGGGCGACGTGCGACCCCGGACGGCGACGGGACTCGGGGGTCTCGGCGGCGGGTGCGGCGACGGTCGGGGGCGGCGTCGCGGGCTGCGAACCGGCCGCGGCGGCACGCTCCCGCTCGCGCGCCTGGCGCCGCGACAGGGGCGGCTGCGCGTCGGACGAACTCATGCAACGCTCCGATACAGATGGTGCTTGGAGATGTACTGGACGACACCGTCGGGAACCAAGTACCAGACGGGGAACCCCCGTCGAACCCGGTCACGGCAATCCGTCGAGGATATGGCCAGTGCAGGGACTTCGAGCAAGCTTACGTCCCGCTCGGGCAATCCGGTGAGGCTCAAGGCGTGTCCCGGACGCGTCACGGCCACGAAGTGCGCGAGGTCCCAGAGACCATCATGGTCTTTCCAGTCGACGATCTGCTGAACGGCGTCTGCGCCCGAGATGAAGACGAGCTGGGCATCCGGCCGTTGTTCGTGCAGGTCCCGCAGGGTGTCGACGGTGTACGTCGGCCCCGGGCGGTCGATGTCCACGCGGCTGACGGTGAACATCGGGTTCGACGCGGTGGCGATCACGGTCATCAGGTACCGGTGCTCGGCGTCGGTGACGTCGGACTTCATGTACGGCTGTCCGGTGGGGACGAAGACGACCTCGTCGAGGTCGAACGCCCGCGCCACCTCGGACGCCGCGACCAGGTGCCCGTGGTGGATGGGGTCGAACGTGCCACCCATCACGCCGATGCGTGGCCGTCCGGTGGTCTCGAGCATCGAGTGGTCGGTCAGATCTTGGTGTGACCGAACTCGTCGACACCCGTCTCGTGGTGGCGGGTGGCCTCGAACTTCTGGGAGTGGCGGTAGGCCACGTCGCGGAAGCTCCAGGTCACGAAGCCGAGGAAGATGAAGAAGAGGGCGCCGACCATGGGGAACACGAACGCGGGCGCCCCGGAGGCGTGCTCAGCAGCTTCTGCGAGGAGGGTCATCGTTCGTGCTCCGTTCGGTCGGGGAAAGACGCCGTTCAGTCTAGCCGCGGATCTGCCCGGAGCCGCGCACGATCCACTTCGTGCTCGTGAGCTCCGGCAGGCCCATCGGACCGCGCGCGTGCAGCTTCTGCGTCGAGATGCCGACCTCGGCACCGAAACCGAACTCGCCGCCGTCGGTGAACCGGGTCGAGGCGTTCACCATCACGACCGCCGAGTCGACGGTCGCCAGGAACCGTTCGGCGGTGTCGACGTCGTTCGTCACGATCGACTCCGTGTGGTGCGTCGACCACCGGGCGATGTGCGCCATCGCCGCGTCGACGTCGGGCACGACACGGATCGACAGGTCGAGGTCCATCGACTCGGTCGCCCAGTCGTCGTCGGTGGCGCGGAGCACCCCGGGCACGATCGCCCGCGTGGCGTCGTCGCCGCGCAGCGTCACACCGGACGCCCGCAGCCGATCGGCCAGCAGTGGCAGGAGCCGTTCGGCCGCGGCCTCGTGCACCAGGAGGGTCTCGAGGGCGTTGCACACGCTCGGCCGCTGCACCTTGCTGTTCAGGACGATGTCGACCGCACGCTGCTCGGGCGCGGACGCGTCGAGGAACACGTGCACGACGCCCGCACCGGTCTCGATGACCGGCACCTGCGACTCGGTGACGACGGTCTGGATGAGCGCGGCGCTCCCCCGCGGGATCAGCACGTCGACCAGGCCCCGTGCCCGCATGAGCTCGGTGGCACCGGCGCGGCCGAACTCGTCGATGGTCTGCACCAGGTCGCGGGGCAGGCCGACCGACTCGACCGCGTCCTGGATCCGGGCGACGAGCACGGCGTTCGTGTGCTGGGCCGCCGATCCGCCACGGAGCACGACGGCGTTGCCCGACTTGAGCGCGAGCGAGGCGATGTCGACGGTGACGTTCGGGCGTGCCTCGTAGATCGCCCCGACGACACCGAACGGCACGCGCACCTGGGTGAGCTGGAGTCCGTTCGGCAGCTGCGACCCGCGCACGTGCTCCCCCACGGGGTCGGTCAGCCCGACGACGTGTTCGACCGCGGCGGCGAGGGCCTCGATCCGGACGGGGTCGAGTCGCAGCCGGTCGAGCAGCCCGGACGAGAGCCCGCCGTCCTCGCCGGCGACGAGGTCGTCGTGGTTCGCGGCGACGATCTCGTCGGTCGCGGCACGCACCGCCGAGGCGATCGCGCCGAGGGCCGCGTCCTTGACGGCGGTCGTCGCGGTCGCGAGCGCCGACGAAGCGGCCCGTGCCGCCACGAGCTTGTCGGTGAGGGTCGGGGCGGGCGCGATCGACGACATGGACCGATTGTAGGTCCGCCCCTCGGTTCGTGACGGGCGTGCCGGACGCTCGCCGTGCCTCCAGGCCCGGTCCGCCGCTCCGAGCGGGCACGACACGTCGTCACCCGCCTGCCGAGCGGTCACCGATCGTCGCTCCGCGCCGCCCCTACCCACGGTTCCCGACCGTTCGACGGCGTCCCGACGGGGAGTCGTGACCGCCTGGAGGCCCGGCACCGGTCTCCGGGACCGGCGCCGGGCCTCCAGGCGGTCGTGTCCACCCCACCGACCGGTCACGACACGTCGTCCTGCGCCACGCGAGCGGTCACAGACCGTCGCTCCGCGACGCCCACACCGACGGTCTCCGACCAGTCGGCACCGTCCCGACGGGGAGTCGTGACCGCTCGCTGCCACTGGCGCGACGCGGCGCGGCACTGTGCGGACCGTGTCAGGGACGCGGCGCGGCGTGGAACCAGGTACCGAGGTGTTCGCCCGCCAGCGCGCGGTCGACCAGCGCCGTGTCGGTCACGAGCACCGCGGTGCCCGCCTCGGCCGCGAGCCGTGCGGCGGCGACCTTGGTCCCCGCTCCCCCGGTGCCGACGCCGGCGGTGCCGATCGAGCCGAAGGTGACCCCGGCGAGCTCGTCGCCGAACGGCACCTCGTCGATGCGGGTCGCGCCGGGCTGCTCCGGGGGTGCCGTGTAGAGCGCCTCGACGTCGGAGAGCAGCACGAGGGCATCGGCCCCGAGCAGCCGGGCCACCAGGGCTGCGAGCCGGTCGTTGTCGCCGAAGCGGATCTCGTGCGTGGCGACCGTGTCGTTCTCGTTCACGATCGGGAGCACCCGCAGCGCGAGCAAGCGGTCGATGGCGCGCTGGGCGTTCACCCGGTGCGTGGGGTTCTGCAGGTCACCGGCGGTGAGCAGGATCTGCGCCGCGACGACACCGTGCCGGTCGAGTTCCTTCTGGTACCGGAACATCAGGACGTTCTGCCCGGTGGCGGCCGCCGCCTGCTGCGTGGCGAGGTCGTCCGGCCGGCCCTCGAGTCCGAGGAACGGGAACCCGGTCGCGATCGCACCGGACGACACGAGCACGACCTCGGTCCCCCGGCCGTAAGCGGCAGCCAGGGCGTCCACCAGGGGGCCGATCTGGCCGGCGGCGTCACCGCTGACCGAGGACGAGCCGACCTTGACCACGATCCGCCGCGCACGCGGGATGTCCTCGCGCCGGGTGACGGGTCCGAGGTCGGTGCGGGCGGTCGTGTCGGTCATGCCGCGGTCAGTCCTTCTGGTCGCTGGTCTCGACCTGGTCGGCGTCGAACTGGTCGCCGGTGCCGAGCTGGTCGCTGGTCACCACCTCGTCGTCCACCCAGAGCCCGGAGACGCGCTCCTGCTCGAGCTCGGCACGGGCGGCCGCCTTGGCGTCCATCCGCTCGAAGTACTCTTCGCGCCGCTCGTTGCGGGTCGGACGCGACGTCGCACCGATGCGGGCGTCGGTGCCACGGGCGCTCGTGATGAGCTCCGCGGTCGACGTGAGCGTGGGCTCCCAGTCGAACACCATGCCGCCGTCGCCACCGATGACGACGGTGGAGCCGGCGACGGCTCCGGCCTTGAACAGGCCGTCCTCGACGCCGAGCTTGGCGAGCCGGTCGGCCAGGTAGCCGATCGCCTCTTCGTTGGTGAAGTCGGTCTGCTGGACCCAGCGCTCCGGCTTGGCGCCGCGGACGCGGTAGAAGCGGTGCTCCTCGCCGCCCTCGGCGCGCACGGTGAACGGCTTCTCGTTGACCGAGCGGGGGCGGAGCACGATGCGCTCCGGGACCGGCTCGGCGGCACGGGCGGCGCGGGCCTGCTCGACGATGTCGGCCAGAGCGAACGTCAGCTCGCGGAGCCCCTTGCGGGACGCCGTGGAGATCGGGAAGACGCGGTAGCCGCGGCCCTCGAGCTCGGCGGTGACGAACTCGGCGAGCTCCTGCGCCTCGGGCACGTCGATCTTGTTCAGGGCGATGAGCTGCGGGCGCTCGAGCAGCGGCACCTGGCCCTCGGGGACCGGGTAGCGCTCGAGCTCGCCGAGGATGACGTCGAGGTCGCTGATCGGGTCACGGCCCGGGTCGAGCGTGGCGCAGTCGATGACGTGGAGCAGCGCCTCGCACCGCTCGACGTGGCGCAGGAACTCGAGCCCCAGGCCCTTGCCCTCGGACGCGCCCTCGATCAGACCGGGGACGTCGGCGACGGTGAAGCGGGTGTCACCGGACTCGACGACACCGAGGTTCGGGGTGAGGGTCGTGAAGGGGTAGTCCGCGATCTTCGGCTTGGCGGCGGAGACGGCCGCGATCAGCGAGGACTTGCCGGCGCTCGGGAACCCGACGAGGGCCACGTCGGCGATGGTCTTCAGCTCGAGGCTGATGTCCCCCGCCCAGCCCTCGGTGCCGAGCAGCGCGAAGCCGGGGGCCTTGCGCTTCGTGGTGGAGAGCGCCGCGTTGCCGAGGCCACCCTGTCCACCGGGGGCCACGACGACGCGCATGCCGGGCTCGGTGAGGTCGGCGATGACCTCGCCGGACTCGTCGTACACCACGGTGCCGACGGGCATCGGGAGCTCGAGGACCTCGCCGCTGACACCGCTGCGGTGGTCACCCATGCCGGGCTGCCCGTTCTTCGACGAGCGGTGCGGCGAACGGTGGTAGCCGAGCAGCGTCGTCACCTGCGGGTCGGCCACGAGCACGATGTCGCCGCCGTCACCGCCGTTGCCGCCGTCGGGCCCGGCGAGGGGCTTGAACTTCTCACGGCGGACCGACACGCAGCCGTTGCCGCCGTGCCCCGCGCTGAGGTGCAGGGTCACGCGGTCGACGAAGGTCGCCATGGGTCCACTCCAGGTGTTTCGTTGTGCCGACGGGATCGTCGGCGGGAAAAGCGAAGGAGGGGCGGGCACTCGGCCCGCCCCTCCAGCTGCAGTCGTTCGAACGACTACGCGTTGACGATGTTGATGACCTTGCGGCCACCCTTGGTGCCGAACTCGACCGAACCGGACGAGAGGGCGAACAGCGTGTCGTCGCCACCGCGGCCGACGTTGGCGCCCGGGTGGAAGTGCGTGCCGCGCTGGCGGACGATGATCTCGCCGGCGTTGACGACCTCGCCACCGAAGCGCTTCACGCCGAGGCGCTGTGCGTTCGAGTCACGACCGTTGCGAGTGGAACTCGCACCCTTCTTGTGTGCCATGAGTTGACTCCCTTACGCGATCTTGGTGATCTTGACGCGGGTCAGCTCAGCGCGGAAACCCTGGCGCTTCTTGTACCCGGTCTTGTTCTTGAACTTCTGGATGATGACCTTGGGACCACGGAGGTCGTCGAGCACCTCGGCGGTGACGGTCACGTTCGCGAGCTCGGAAGCCGCCGACGTGATCTTGTCACCGTCCACGAGGAGCACGGGGGCGAGGTCGATGTTGCCCTTGTCGTCCGCCTTGGCACGGTCGATGGTCAGGATGGTGCCGACCTCGACCTTCTCCTGACGGCCGCCGGCGCGCACTACTGCGTAAACCACGTGGAAATCCTTACGTAACTCTGCTTGAGGGAAGTCTCGGGTGCCCACTTCTGCACGAGCGGCTCCCGGAAGGCCGGGCCCGATCGGCGACGCAGGCAGAACGGCCCGCTGACACCAGGGACCGAGAATACTCGATCACCCTGGGTCCGGTCAAACGGCGACACCCGTACGATTGCACGGTGACCGTGTTGATCGACCCACCGACGTGGCCCGCCCACGACACACTGTGGTCGCACCTCGTCAGTGATGAATCCTACGCGGAACTCCACGCGTTCGCTGCGCGGGCCGGTGTGCCGCGCCGTGCGTTCGACCACGACCACTACGACGTCCCGCTCTCGCGGTACGACGAACTGGTGGCCGCTGGCGCCTCGGCCGTGACCGGTCGCGAGCTCGTGCTGCGGTTGATCCGCAGTGGGCTGCGCGTGGCGCAGCGGGACAAGCGCGGTCTCTGACCGCCCGTCCGGACGCCCGGGAGGCGCGGCGTGCGTCCGCCCCGCCCGGCACCGCGCACGGTGCGCCGCCGGCTCGCAGGGCCGCGCGAACGGGCTCAGCGGGGCGCTGGACCGCCCCAGGGGTTCGCCGGGGGCTGCTGCTGGTCTGGGCGTGGCCCGGCGCCGTACTGGCCGCCGTACTGGCCGTGGGGGTCGGGCTGCACGCGCCCCTGCCCGTACGGTGCCGGCGGCTGCTGCTGTGGCTGCTGTGGTGCCTGCGGCTGGATCGTCGAGGGTGGGACCGCGTCGGCGGGTCGGACGGTGCCCGGCATCCCCGGGGTCGTCGACGAGCCACGTCCGCGGCGCGGCCGACCGAGCCAGAGCCAAGCTGCCGTGGCGGTCGCCAGGAGCATCACGGTGAACGGCAGACCGTTCTGCAGCGGTCGCGTGAGCACGTCGATGACGAGCTGGGAGCCGCCGGCGGTGGCCGCTCCGAACGAGCCGGTGAAGACCCCGACGAGCATCAGGGCCACCGTGCCCGCGGCGCCGGCGAGGACCACGCGGAGCAGGAGCCTCGGCAGCGGGCTGCGGCGGTCGATCGGCGTCAGGAACGCCAGGGCCAGGAACGCGCCGACGTAGTACGGGAACGGAGCCACGAAGACCCCGGTCGTGAAGCTGCCGAGCAGGCTCGTGCCGGCGCCGTAGTGCCGGAACGGACTGACCACGAGCGAGGTGCCGAGCAGCCCGAAGAGCCCGGACACGAACTCGACGAGCACCAGGGCCACCACGGCGATGAGCGCACCGGCCGTGTTCGTCACCGAGGCACCGGGCGCGAAGGCCCGGCGGGGATCGGCCGGGGCACGGGGCGGCCGCGGCGGAGCGTACGGCGCGCCGGCACCGGGCTGACGCCCGTACTGCGGCACACCGCCCTGCTGCGGCGGCACCGGGCCACCGGGCTGCTGGGCGCCCGGGCCGGGCGGTGCGGGCTGGGACCAGCCCGCACCGTAGTACCCACGCTGCTGCTGCGGGTCGCCCGGGTTCGACACGTCAGCTCCCCAGGATCACGGAGCCGTCGGAGCCATCGGCGTCGTCGGTCGACTCCTCCGTCGGCGTGGCGGGAGCGCTGATGCTCGGCGACGAGACCCGGCGGGAGCGCGAGCGCCCCTGTCCGGGCTGCTTCGGCTCCGGGAGCGCCTGGAGCACCGAGTCGAGCAGGGACTCGGCGTCCGGGGCGACCGCGCGCTGCTCGCGCTTGGGCGCCGCGGCGATCGGGATGTCCAGGATCGCCACGGTGTTGTCGGTCGGCGTCACGGTGGCGCTCGAGCTCACGCGACGGCGGGCCGGGGCCTTCGCCTTCGGTGCGGCTGCGGGCTCGGTGACGGCCGGAGCAGCGACCTTCGGCGCGCGCGCCTCGGGCTCGACGATCACGGCGGGCTCAGCGGTGACCGACGACCCAGACGGGTCCGACTGCTCGGCAGCGGGTGCCTGCAGTGCATCGGTGGCCCGAGCGTCGGCAGCGGCCTGCTGGTCGCCGCCCTGCTGGTCTCCGCTCTGCTGCTCTGCCCCGCGGCCGCCACGGCCACGGCGACGACGCTTCGAACCGGTCGGCTGCTCGCCACCCGTGCTGTCCGGGCCGGTCGACGCGTCGGCCGACGACGGTGCCGTGGCCTCCGTCGCGGTCGCGGTCACGGCAGCTGCTGCGGCCTCTTGTTCGTCGTGCGAGAGGGTCGAGGCGGCGATCCGCGACAGCGCGTTCTTCACGTCGTCGGTGATCTGGTGCGCCTGGCCGGAGGCACCGTTCGACTGCCCCGAGGAACCGGAGTTCCCCTTGCCACCGTTGCCGTTGCCGTTGTCGGATCGGCCGTTCTCGTTGCCGTTCCCGCCGCGGCCCTTGCGACGGCCCTTGCTCGGGCCCGGGTCGGCGTTGTTGTCGTTGATCTTCGCGTTGACCTCGTCGAGGGACTCGCGCAGGCCGACACCGATCTTCTTGCGGGTCATCTGCACGAGGCCGAGCGAGGTGATCTCGGCGACCTGGTGCTTCGTGCGGTCGCGGCTCAGGCACTCGACCAGGCGGCGGAGCACGAGGTCGCGGTTCTCCTCGAGCACCATGTCGATGAAGTCGACGACGATGATGCCGCCGATGTCGCGCAGGCGGAGCTGGCGGACGAGCTCCTCGGCGGCTTCGAGATTGTTCTTCGTGACCGTCTCCTCGAGGTTGCCGCCGGAGCCGACGAACTTGCCCGTGTTGACGTCGACGACCGTCATGGCCTCGGTGCGGTCGATGACGAGCGAACCACCGGAGGGCAGCCAGACCTTGCGGTCGAGCGCCTTGTCGATCTGCTCGTTGAGGCGGAACTCCTCGAAGGAGTCCGGGCCCTCGTAGCGGACGACGCGGTCCTTGAGGTCCGGGGCCACGGCCGACAGGTACTCGTCGATGGTGCCGCCGGCGGCCTCGCCGTCGATGATCAGCTTCGTGAAGTCCTCGTTGAAGACGTCGCGGACGATCTTGATGAGCAGGTCGGGCTCGGAGTGCAGCATCACCGGGGCGTGGCCACCGGCGACCTTCTTCTGGATGGCTTCCCACTGGCTGGTCAGGCGCTGCACGTCGCGGGTGAGCTGTTCCTCGGTCGCGCCCTCGGCAGCGGTGCGCACGATGACGCCCGCGTGCTCCGGCAGGACCTCTTTCAGGATCTTCTTCAGTCGGGCACGCTCGGTGTCCGGCAGCTTGCGCGAGATCCCGTTCATCGAGCCGTTCGGCACGTAGACCAGGTAGCGACCCGGCAGCGAGATCTGGCTGGTGAGGCGGGCGCCCTTGTGGCCGACCGGGTCCTTCGTGACCTGCACGAGGACCTTGTCGCCCGGCTTGAGTGCTGCTTCGATCCGGCGACCGTGGTTGCCGGTCTCGACGGAGTTCCAGTCGACCTCACCGGCGTAGAGCACGGCGTTCCGGCCACGACCGATGTCGACGAACGCCGCCTCCATCGAGGGCAGGACGTTCTGCACCTTGCCGAGGTAGACGTTGCCGATGAGCGACACGTTCTCGGACTTGGTGATGTAGTGCTCGGCGAGGATGCCGTCCTCGAGCACGCCGATCTCGATCGTCGACGAGCTGGAGCGGACGATCATCTGGCGGTCGACGCTCTCGCGGCGAGCGAGGAACTCGTCCTCGCTGACCACCTGGCGGCGGCGTCCGGCATCGCGGCCGTCACGACGACGCTGCTTCTTCGCCTCGAGCCGGGTCGAGCCCTTGATGCGCTGCGGCTCGGTGATGAGCTCCGGCTCGCGGCGGCGCGGCTCCTGGTGGTCGCGCGGCTCGCGGGCCTCGCGGTCGGCGCTCGAACCACGGCGACGCGAGCGACGGCGCGAGCCGCCCTGGTCGTCGCGGTCGTCGCGGTCGTCACGGTCGCGGTCGCGGTCGCGGTCGAAGCGGTCCTCGCGGTCGTAGCGGTCGTCCTCGTCGCGGTCACGGTCACGGTCGCGGTCACGCTCGAACCGGGGCGCGCGCTGCGGCAGCTCCGGCAGCACCGGCGCGTGGAAGATCAGGCTGAGCGTGCTCGTGGCCTTCGGCACGAACGGCTCGTCGGCGGGTGCGGCGTCGCCGCTCACCTCGGCCGTCGGTGCGGCGTCGGCGGGACGGGAGGCGCGGTCCGCGTCCGCCCCGTCGGTCGCGGTGGCCGACCGGTCGCCCGTCACGACCGGCAGGTCGCCGGTCAGCGTGCTCACGTCGTGCGGCTCGGCACCGCTGTCGGCGACCGCCTCGACCGCGACGGAGACCGCCCCGGTGTCGGTCGGCTCGACGGGCGACGCCGGGGAGTCGGGCGAGTCCGGCGAATCGGGAGAGTCCGGCGAACCGGCCGACGCGACGCTGGCCGCGGGACGGGCGTCAGCGCCGCCCGTCAGCGCGAGGGTCTCGTCGGCGTGGGGTGCCTGCTCGGCGCCCCCACGGGCCTCCTGGCCGGACGACCGGGCGCGGCGACCGCCGAACAGGCGGCTCCGGCGCTTCGGCGCGTTCTCGTCGTTGGTCGTGTTGTCGTTGTTCTGCTCCACCATGGACTGGTGCACTCCTCGGCCCCACTCGCACCCTTTCGGGTGGCGGGAATTCTGTGTCGTGGCGGGCGGCGTCGACGCCCCCGCGCTCGCTGTCTCGTGATCGGTCCGCGTCAACTTCTCGTTGCGTCCGCGCCCGTTCCGGTCCGGGCACCCGGCCCGTTCCGGCTCGGCATCGGAGTGACGCTGCCCGACCACAGTGCGCTCTCACCGCACCGGATCGTCCGGGTTCGGCCCGGTGGGGCGTCACTCGGAAAGCTCTCTTCGGTGTGCGGTTGGCCGCACGACCTCCAGGCATTATCGCATGCCGCACCCGGAAAGCACCGGAACCCGCATGCGATGATGACCGCGTGACCGCGTCTGCACCTGCCCCCCGTCGTCCGATCGCGATGGCGGTCTTCCTGCTCGTCACCGGGTTCGTCGGCCTGTTCGGCTCGTTCCGGCTCGTCCTCGACGAGTTCACGAAGTACGAGAACCCGAAGGCCGTCCTGAGCTGTGACGTGAACCCGTTCATCAACTGCTCCGACGTGATGGCCAGCTGGCAGGGGCACCTGTTCGGGTTCCCGAACCCGCTGCTCGGCGTCATGGGGTTCGTCGCCCCGATCGCCGTCGCCGTGCTGTTGCTCGCCGGGTTCCGGAACGGTTCGCGCTGGTTCTGGATCGTCTTCAACGCCGGGGTCTTCCTGGCGTGGGTGTTCGTGACCTGGCTGTTCACGCAGACCGTGTTCGTCATCGGCGCGCTGTGCCCGTGGTGCATGCTCGTCTGGTCGATGACGATCCCGATGTTCTGGGTGTTCACGATCTGGAACGCCGCCCAGGGTCGCTTCGGCGCCGGGGCACAGCGTGTCGGGCGGTCGCTCCTGCCCTTCAGCTGGGCGTTCGCGCTGGCGAACTACCTGGTCATCATCGTCACGATCATCATCAAGTTCCCCGCGGTCCTCACCAGCTTCTGAGCCGTCCCCGCTGCCCCTACGCTCGGGATCGATGAGCGAGATCGAGAGCAGCAGGGCGCGCCGGGACGCCGCACGGCAACGTGCGCGAGCGGCACGGGCGGCGGAGCAGTCTCGACGCCGGCGCCTCCGCACACTCGGCATCAGCGGGATCATCGTCGGTGGCCTCGCGGTGGTCGCGGTGGTCGTCCTGGTCATCGCGAACTCCGTGCAGCCCGCCGGGCCGGGTCCGCGGAACGCGGCGAGCGACGGCGTCCTGCTCACCGGGGTGCACGGCAGGATCGTGCCCGTCGAGACGCGCGCGGTGCCCGACGGCGGGACCCCGACGCCGACCGAGCAGGACGGCTCGAAGACCGCGATCACGATCTACGCGGACTACATGTGCCCGTACTGCAACCAGTTCGAGACGGCCCAGATGCCCCGGATCCGGCAGTGGGTCGGGGACGGCACCGCCACCCTCGAGCTGCATCCGCTCGGGCTGCTCGACCGCGTGTCGCTCGGATCGCGGTACTCGACCCGCTCCGCTGCGGCTGCCGCGTGCGTCGCGGACCACGACCCGGACGCGTTCCTGGCCTTCAACAGCTCGCTCTACGATCACCAGCCCTCGGAGAGCACGCGCGGACTCACGAACGACGAGCTGGCGTCGCTCGCGCGCGAAGCCGGAGCGACGGACCCAGCCGTGACACCGTGCATCACCCGGCAGGACTTCGCCGGGTGGGTCGCCGACGCCACGAACCGGGCGATGAACGACCCGGTGTCGAACTCGTCGCTCGACGGGATCACGAGCACGCCGACGATCATCGTCGACGGCGAGCAGTACAACGCGGACGGCGCGGCGTCCCTCGCCGACGTCGACGCGTTCGCGGCCTTCGTCCGGGAGCACGGCGGGACGTCCTAGCCCCCCCCCTCACGACGAACGGCCCCCGCTCCCGGATGGGAGCGAGGGCCGTCGGTCGTGCGGGGAGTGCTACTTCGCCGCGGCGTCGATCGCGGTGATGACGGTGCTCAGGTCGTCCAGGCGCTTGCCGTCGACGACGATCGTCGGCGTGCCGAAGCCCTGCGTGCCCGCGAGCGCCTCGTTCGTGGTGACGGCCTGCGTCGACTTCGTCACCCAGCCCTTGAACTGCTCGGACGACAGGCACTGGGACAGGTCCGAACCGGTCGCGCCGCCCGCCTTGACGAGCTTCGCGATCTCGGAGTTGGTCAGGCCCTTGGTGCCCTCGGCCGGCTGGTTCTCGAAGAACTGCGTCTGCACGTCGAGGAACTTGTCCGGTGCGTAGTTCGCAACGCACATGGCGGCGTTCGCGGCACGGCTGGCGTAGCGGGAGCCCGCGTAGCTGCGGTCCAGGATCGACACCGGCTGGATCGCCAGGGTCGCGTCACCCGACTTCACCTTGTCGAGGATCTGGTCGGAGTAGGCCGCCTCGAACTGCTTGCAGACCGGGCAGGCCCAGTCGACGTACTCGGTGACCGTCACGGCACCGTCGCTGTTCGCCGTCGGGACCGGCGAGGCCGAGCCCGTCGCGGACACGGCCGGGGTGGTCACCGGGGTGACCTTGCCGTCCTGGCCGGTGAACTGGATCGCGCCGGTGGCCATGTTCTTCGGCCCGGCTGCGGACACCACGGGCGCGTTGTTCACGTTCACCACGACGATCGCGATGATCGCGGCGATCGCCACGATGCCCAGGCCGATGCCGCCCTGCAGGAACCACTTGTTGCGGCGCTTGCGGCGCTTCTCGGCGTCCGCGCGCTGGCGTGCGACCTCTCGGGCGTGCTGACGCCGCTCGTTCTTGGTGGGTCGGTCGTTGTTCGTCACGTCGTCCCCGTCGCTCAGGCGAACCAGAGCGCGAGCTCGCGCGCGGCCGACTCAGGGCTGTCCGAACCGTGGACCAGGTTCTGCTGCACCTTGAGGCCCCAGTCGCGGCCCAGGTCACCACGGATGGTGCCGGGCGCGGCCGAGGTCGGGTCGGTGGTGCCGGCGAGCGAGCGGAAGCCCGCGATCGCACCGTTGCCGGCGACGCGCACGGCGACGACGGGACCGGACTGCATGAACTCGACGAGCGGCTCGAAGAACGGCTTGCCCTGGTGCTCCTCGTAGTGCGCGTCGAGCAGGTCACGCGGCGCCGTGAGCATCTTCAGGTCGACGAGCTCGTAGCCCTTCGCCTCGATCCGGCGGAGGATCTCACCGGTCAGCTGGCGGGCGACGCCGTCGGGCTTGACGAGGACGAGGGTCTCTTCGAAGTCGGACACGCAGTACTCCCTGTGTTCGGGGTCGAATGTGGTGGTCAGTCCTCGCCCATGGCCGCTCGGCGCGCGGCGTTCTGACGGTCCAGTTGACCGCCCTTGACGAAGCAGAAGACCCACAGCGCCAGGAACACCACGGCGACCGCGAACATGAACGGTTCGATGAACCCGGTGGCGAGGATGGCCGCCTGCAGCAGCCACCCGAACCATACACCGGCCCGGTTGCCCGTCAGACGTGAGGCAGCTGCGAGGACGATGATCGCGCCGATGCCCCCGCCGAAGGCCGCTGCGGGCGGCAGCGTGCCCTTGCCGAAGACGACGAGCATGGGGAAGAAGAACATGATCGCCTCGAGCACGAGCGTGATCGAGAGCAGGCTCTCCTGCGCCCCGCGTTCGCGGCGCGGCTTCCGGGTGCGCGGTGCGCGGCCCGGCCGGGAGGTGGGCCCACGCGAGCCGGTTCCAGACGACCGCGGAGCTTGCGGAGAGGTCGGCTGGCCGTGCTCGTGGGGACGTGGTGCGTCCGTCACTTCGCCTCACCTTCGCGGTGCACGAGGTCCATGACCGCGCCCACCATCACGATGGAGCCCGCGACGAGCACGAGGGCGTCCTCGGCGTCCGCCTCGTCGGCCAGGCTGCGCGCTTCCTGCAGTGCGGACGCCAGGGACGGCTCGACGACGACGCGGTCCTCGCCGACCTCGTCGACGACGACCCGGGCGAACTCGTCCGCGTCGAGCGCTCGCTCCCCCGGCGGCTGCGTCACGACGAACGTCGCGACGGTGTCCTTGAGCGCGCGGACGAACCCGCGGGCGTCCTTGTCGCCGAGGATCCCGACGACGCCGACGACGTGCTCGGACGGGAACGCCACCGGCAGGGCATCGGCCAGGGCCTTCGCACCGTGCGGGTTGTGCGCGGCGTCGACGACGACGGTCGGGTCGGTCGCGATGGGCTGCAGGCGGCCGGGGCTGGTCGTGCCGGCGATGCCCTCGGACAGGACGTCCTCGTCGAGGGCCTGGGCCCCGCGACCGAGGAACGACTCGACCGCCGCGATCGCCACGGCGGCGTTCTCGGCCTGGTGCCGGCCGAACAGCGGCAGGAACAGGTCGTCGTAGCGGCCGGCGATGCCCTGCACGGTGATGAGCTGTCCGCCCACCGCCGGGGTGACGTCGACGACGCTGAACCCCGTGCCCTCCACGGCCAGGGTGGACTCGGTGAGCTCGGCGGCGCGCTCGAGTTCGGCGAGGGCCTCGGGGACCTGTCGGCTCGACACCACGGCGGACGACGGCTTGACGATGCCCGACTTGGTGCGGGCGATCTCGGCCACGGTGGCACCGAGCTGCTTCGCGTGGTCGATGGCGATCGGCGTGAACACCGACACCTGGCTCTGCACGACGTTGGTGGAGTCCCACTCGCCGCCCATGCCGACCTCGATCACGGCGACGTCCACCGGGGCCTCGGCGAAGCACGCCAGGGCGAGGACCGTGAGCGCCTCGAAGAAGGTCAGCGGGAGTTCGCCCTTGTCGGCGAGTTCGCGGTCGGTGATCTCGAGCACCGGGGCGATGTCGTCCCAGTTCTCGACGAACCGGTCCGCCGCGATCGGCTGACCGTCGACCACGATTCGCTCCCGGATCGACACCAGGTGCGGGCTCGTCATCAGGCCGGTGCGCAGGCCGTGGGCCCGGACGATGCTCTCGATGGTGCGCGCGGTCGACGTCTTGCCGTTCGTGCCCGTCACGTGGATCACCGGGTACGCCAGGTGCGGGTCGCCGAGCAGCTCGACGGCGCGGCGCGTGGCGGTCAGCCGGCGCTCGGGGGCCTGTTCGCCGATGCGGGCGTACAGGGCGGCCTCGACGCGGCGGACCTCGTCGTCGTCGCCGCCGTAGGGCACGGCGTCGGCTGGAGCGTCGCCGGAGGGGCCGACCGGGATCCGGATGCCGTCCTCGTCGCGCCCATCAACACCGTGACCGTCGAGCTCGTCGTGTCCGACGAACTCCTCGTTCGCCTCGTGGTCGTCGTACTGGTCGTGGTCACTCATGCGCGTGCTACCTCCACGGATACCTTCGCACCGTCACCGACGTCGGTGGTGGTGTTGTCCGCCCCGAGGGGCACGATCTCGACGCTCGTCGCCAGGGTCTCCCCCGCGATGAGCTCCTGGTGCGCGCGGACCGCGCCGTCGGCCGTGTCGTCCACCCGGAGGGTCAGGGCGATGCGGTCACTGACGTCGAGGTCGGCGTCGCGGCGGGCCTGCTGGACGGCGCGGACGACGTCACGGGCGAGCCCCTCGGCCTCGAGCTCGGGCGTCGTCACGGTGTCGAGCACCACGAAACCGCCCTCGTCGAGGAACGCCACGGCCACCGAGGCGTCGGCCACGGTGAGGTCGAGTGAGTACTCGCCCTCGATCAGGTCGACGCCACCGACGGTCACGCCGGAGTCGGTCGCGGTCCAGTCGCCCTTCTTGGCGGCCGGGATCACCTGCTGCACCTGCTTGCCGATGCGGGGACCGGCGACGCGGGCGTTCACGGTGAGCTTCCGCTCGATGCCGTACTGCGCCAGCGATTCCTCGGCCTGGGCCTCGAGCACCACGCGCTTGACGTTGAGCTCGTCGCGCAGGATGTCGGCGAACGGTTCGACCGCGGCCGGGTCCGGCACCACCAGGGTCAGCGTGGCCAGGGGCAGGCGGACGCGCTTGCCGGTGGCCTTGCGGAGCGCCAGGCCCTTCGAGGCGACGTCGCGCACGCGGTCCATCGCGTCGACGAGGGCGTCGTCGGCGGGGAACTCGTCGGGGTCCGGGAAGTCCGTCAGGTGGACGCTGCGTCCGCCGGTCAGGCCCTTCCAGATCTCCTCGGTGACGAGCGGCGCGAGCGGGGCGGCTACCCGGGTCAGGGTCTCGAGCACGGTGTACAGCGTGTCGAACGCCGCACGGGTCTCGGCGCCGGCGTCCGCGTCGGCCCCGGTCCAGAACTTGTCGCGCGAGCGGCGGACGTACCAGTTCGTGAGCACGTCGGCGAAGTCGCGGACGGCCTGGGCTGCGAGCGGGGTGTCGAGCGCGTCGAGGTGCGTCCGGACGTCGGTGACGAGGACCCGGGTCTTCGCGAGCAGGTACCGGTCGAGCACGTCGGTCGAGTCGGTCCGGCGCTGGGCCCGGTACCCGTCGGGGCCCGAGGCGTTCGCGTACAGGGTGAAGAAGTAGTACGTCGACCACAGCGGCAGCATGAACTCGCGGACGCCCTGGCGGATGCCCTCCTCGGTGACGACGAGGTTGCCGCCGCGGATCACCGACGAGGACATCAGGAACCAGCGCATGGCGTCGGCGCCGTCGCGGTCGAAGACCTCGGAGACGTCCGGGTAGTTCCGGAGCGACTTCGACATCTTCTGGCCGTCCGAGCCGAGGACGATGCCGTGGCTGATGACGTTCTGGAACGCCGGCCGGTCGAACAGCGCGGTGGAGAGCACGTGCATGACGTAGAACCAGCCGCGCGTCTGCCCGATGTACTCGACGATGAAGTCGGCCGGGCTGTGCGACTCGAACCACTCGCGGTTCTCGAACGGGTAGTGCACCTGGGCGTACGGCATCGAGCCGGAGTCGAACCACACGTCGAACACGTCGGTGATCCGGCGCATCGTCGAGTTGCCCGTGGGGTCGTCGGGGTTCGGCCGCGTCAGGTCGTCGATGAACGGCCGGTGCAGGTCCACTTCGCCCTCGGCGTTCACCGGCAGGCGACCGAAGTCGCGCTCGATGTCGGCGAGCGAGCCGTACACGTCGGTGCGCGGGTACTCGGGGTCGTCGGACTGCCACACCGGGATCGGCGTGCCGAAGTATCGGTTGCGCGAGACCGACCAGTCGATGGCGTTGCCCACCCACTTGCCGAACTGGCCGTCCTTGACGTTGTCGGGCACCCAGTTGATGTCCTGGTTGAGCTGGCCCATGCGGTCGCGGAGCTCGGTGACGCGGACGAACCACGACGAGACGGCCTTGTAGATGAGCGGCTTCCGGCACCGCCAGCAGTGCGGGTAGCTGTGCTCGTAGGACGCCTGGCGGAGCAGTCGGCCGGCGTCGCGGACCGCCTTGGTCAGCGGCTTGTTCGCGTCCGACCAGAGCAGGCCGGCGACCTCGCCGAACTGCGACGTGAAGATGCCGCCCTCGTCGAGGGACAGCACGACGGGGATGCCGGCGGCGGCGCAGACCTCTTGGTCGTCGGCACCGTAGGCCGGGGCCTGGTGCACGATGCCGGTGCCCTCACCGGTCTCGACGTACTCGGCGACCAGTACTCGCCAAGCGTTCTCGTACCCTTCCTGGTCGGCTAGGAAGTCGAACAGCCGCTCGTACTCGACGCCGTCGAGCTCGGCGCCCGTCAGCGTGCGCGCGACGGCGGCGAGCGCCTCGTCACCCGAGGCGTAGCCGAGCTCCTTCGCGTGCGCGGCCACGGTGTCCGACGCGAGCAGGTAGGAGACGGAACCGGCGTCGGCACCGTCAGCCGCGCCTCCAGGCCCTGCCGGGACGACCGCGTACGCGATCTCCGGACCGACTGCCAACGCGGCGTTCGTCGGGAGGGTCCAGGGGGTCGTCGTCCAGGCGAGCGCCCGCACACCGGTCAGGTCGAGCGCGGAAGCGCGGTCGCCGTGCAGCGGGAACGAGACGGTGACGGACTGGTCCTGGCGCATCTTGTAGACGTCGTCGTCCATGCGCAGCTCGTGGTTGGACAGCGGCGTCTGGTCGTTCCAGCAGTACGGCAGGACCCGGAAGCCCTCGTACGCCAGGCCCTTGTCCCAGAGCTGCTTCCAGGCCCAGAGCACGCTCTCCATGAAGGTGACGTCGAGGGTCTTGTAGTCGTCCTCGAAGTCGACCCAGCGCGCCTGGCGGGTGACGTACTCCTGCCACTCGTCGGTGTACTGCAGCACCGACTTCTTGGCGGCGGCGTTGAAGACGTCGATGCCCATGGCGTCGATCTCGTGCTTCTCGGTGATGCCGAGCTGCCGCATCGCCTCGAGCTCGGCGGGCAGGCCGTGGGTGTCCCAGCCGAAGCGGCGGTGCACCTGCTTGCCGCGCATGGTCTGGTAGCGCGGGAAGACGTCCTTGGCGTAGCCGGTCAGCAGGTGCCCGTAGTGCGGCAGACCGTTGGCGAAGGGCGGCCCGTCGTAGAAGGTCCACTCCGGGCAGCCCTGTCGCGCGTCGATGGACGCCTGGAAGGTGTCGTCGCGCTTCCAGAAGGCGAGGATGCCCCGCTCGACGGCGGGGAAGCTCGGCGAGGGGACGACGCCATCGGCATCGGCGTTCAACGGGTACGGCACCGGGACTCCTTGTGGGTTCGCTCGATCTCCACGAGGACGGAAACAGGTTCCGCGGTACCACCTCGTTTGCCGCCCAACGTGCGCTGTGCGACCACTCTGTGTCGGGGATGGTGACGGTCCCGAACCCGCCCGGTTCTACTGACGGAGGCGCTGGTGCGCTCCGCGTTCTTCCGGAAGCTCCCCGGTGATGGCCGGATCGATGCTCGTGGAACACGACTTTACCGGACGGGAGCATGCTTGAGCGATGCCCGCAGAAGAACGCCCGGAGTCACTCGTCACCGTCTTGATCGCGTTCGGGGCGAACCTGCTCGTCGCGATCGCGAAGACGATCGCCTCGCTCGTGTCGGGTTCGGCCTCGATGGTGGCCGAGGCGGCGCACTCCTGGGCGGACACCGGCAACGAGGTGTTCCTGCTCGTCGCGGAACGACGGGGCGGCAGGAAGCGGGACACCGCACACCCGCTCGGGTACGGACGCGAGACCTACATCTGGTCGATGTTCGCGGCGTTCGGGCTGTTCACGGCCGGTGCGATCGTGTCGATCTACCACGGCATCTCGGAGTTCGGGGACACCGGGCCGGCCGAGGACGTCGTCCTCAACTACGTCGTGCTCGGGGTCGCGTTCCTGCTCGAGGGCACGAGCTTCCTGCAGGCGTACCGGCAGGCGCACGGTGCCGCGACGAAGCGCAAGGTCCCGGTGCTGCGGCACGTGCTGCAGTCGTCGAACCCGACGCTCCGTGCGGTGTTCGCCGAGGACGCGGCGGCGCTGATCGGCCTGGTCGTGGCGTTCCTCGGGGTGTTCCTGCACCAGGTCACCGGGCTGGCGGTCTTCGACGCACTCGGCTCCATCGCGATCGGTGTGCTGCTCGGGATCGTCGCGATCGTCCTGATCGATCGCAACCGCCGGTTCCTGCTCGGCCAGAGCACGTCCCCGGAGCTCGAGAACGCCGTGCTCGTCGAGCTGCTGGGCCGGTCGCAGGTCGAGCGGGTCACCTACCTGCACCTGGAGTTCGTGGGGCCGTCGCGGGTGTACCTCGTCGCGGCCGTCGACCTGACGGGGAACGAGACCGAGGAACACGTGGCGGTGCGGTTGCGCGAGGTGGAGCAGTCGCTCGAGGACAGCCCCTACATCGAGGAGGCCGTCCTCACCCTGAGCTACCCGGGCGACGATTCGCTGGTGCCGACCGACGGCGACGTGCCCGAGGTCGTGCGGGACGGCACGGCTTCGGACGTGGCGTCCGGTGGCGCGGGGACCCTGCGCACGGAGTGAGCGTCGACTGGGTGGGTGGCCGGCGGCGGGGTTCGTGTTGCAAGACGCCGGCGTGTCAGCAAGACGCCGCCATGTGCTCGAGACGCCGCCGGATTCGGCGGCGTCACGCGGGCGAGGCGGCGTCGCGCAAAGACGCCGGCGCGTCAGCGGGCGTCGAGGCCCGCGACCACCGGGGTGAGTGCCGCCGCGACGTACTCGACGAGCGCACGGCGGCCGACCCCGTCGGTGACCCACACCCCGAACGCCGCGGCGGCGGCTCCGAGCATCGCGCCGGACACCGTCTGCGGCCAGAGTGAGCGCGCCTGCTCCCCCGTGCGGCCCGCGACGAAGGCGGCGACGGCCTCGTGCTGCGCCGTCACCCGGACCGCGACGCCCGCCACCAGCTCGGGCCCGATGCCCATGACCTCGGCCTGCGCAACGGCCCACGGCACCCGCTCGGGGTCGTGGGCACGGGCTGCTGCGAGCAGCGCCTGCTCGACGGCCCGGACGACGCTCGGCTCGGTCGAGGCGGCGAGGTACCCGGGCAGCCCGGCGACGGCGGCGTCGAGTTCGAGCCACATCACGTCGGCCTTCGCCGGGAAGTAGTTGAAGAACGTCGCACGGCTGACCCCGGCGCGGGCGGCGATCTGGTCGACCGTGGTGCGTCCGTACCCCTGCTCGAGGAAGAGCTCGGCGGCGGCGTCCGCGAGCACCTCAGCGCTCGAGCGTCGGGGTCGGCCACCGCGGCGGATCGGTTCGTCCATGGGCCCCAGTAAACCGTTAGACTCGGTCAGCCATGATCTTGGACTCAGTACAGAAAACCCTCACCGCGATCGCGGGCGCCTCGGCGGTCCTGCTCGTCCTCGCTGCCTGCAGCGGACCGGGCACGAGCACCGGGAGCAGCACACCGGTCGCCGGCGGCACGCTCACCTACGCCTCCGGCGACGCCGAACCGACCTGCCTCGACCCGCACGTCGGCGGCAACTACCCGCAGGCACTCCTGGCGACGCAGTACATCGAGGAGCTCGTCGGGCTCGAGGACGGCGAACCCACGCCCGAGCTCGCGACCAAGTGGACCACGAGCGACGACGGGAAGACCCTGACGTTCACCCTGCGCGACGACGTCTCCTTCAGCGACGGCACCCCGTTCGACGCCGCCGCGGTCGTGGCGAACATCAAGCACGTGCAGGACCCGGCCACCGCCTCGAGCACCGGCTACCTGGCGCTGCAGTCCATCACGAAGGCGACCGCCACCGACGAGCACACCGTCACGCTGACGCTGAGCCGACCGGACAGCGCGCTGCTCGAGTCCTTCTCGCAGCCCTGGGTGGGCATGGAGTCCCCGAAGGCGCTCGAACGGAAGCAGGCGACGAACTGCGAGTCCCCCGTCGGCACCGGCCCCTTCGAGGTCACCGGTTGGAAGCACGGCGACCGCGTCACCCTGACGAAGAACACCGACTACTGGGGCGCGACGAAGCCGCGCCTGTCCGGCATCACGTGGCGGTTCCTGCCGGACTCGACCTCGCGCTACGCCGCGCTGCAGTCCGGCCAGGTCGACGTGATCGACAACGCCCAGCCCGACCAGCTCAAGGCCGCGTCGGCGAAGGGCGCCATCCGCGACCTCGACGCCCCGCGCCCCGGCGCCTCGAACCGGCTCGAGCTGAACTCCGGGCACGGGGTGTTCCGCGACGAAGCGGTGCGCCAGGCCTTCATCGCCGGTGCCGAGATCGACCCCGGCCTGCAGTCGCTGTTCCTCGGCACCGCGAAGCGCTCGTACTCGGTGCTCTCGAGCGCGGAGCCGCTCGCGTACTCCGAGAAGAGCCGGTTCGACTACTCCCCCACCAAGGCGAAGCAGCTCCTCGACGACGCCGGGTGGAAGGTCGGGTCGGACGGCATCCGCGAGAAGGACGGCCAGCAGCTCACCGTGACGTTCCCCGTCTCGACGAACCAGTCGGTGCCGGCCGAGCGCAGCCTGTTCCAGCAGATCCAGGCGTCCGAGAAGGCCGTCGGGTTCAAGGTCGTGCTCGACGAACTCGACCTGTCCAGCTGGTACGCCGCCCTCGCCGCGAACGAGTACGACGTCGTCAGCGCCCCGTACACGAAGGTCGGCCCCGACGTCCTGCGCATCCTGTACGACAGCGCGAGCATCGAACCGGCACCGTCGGGCTACTTCGCGAACCTGGCCCAGCTCGACGACCCCGCCGTCGACCGGCTGCTCGAGCAGGCCGCCCGCACCTCGGACGCCGACGACCGTGCCGACCTGTACGAGCAGGCGCAGAAGGCGATCCTGGCGAGCGACACCGTGCTCCCCCTGTACGACCAGCAGAACCACTTCCTGGTGCGCTCGGCCGTGCACGGCATCCGGACCACCCCGGTCTCGACGCCCTGGTTCGGCACCGCCTGGATCGACCGCTGACACGGATGCGATGGGTCTGGTGGGCCCTCCGGCGGCTCGCCGGGGGCATCGGCGTGCTCTGGGCCGTCGCGACGATCGTCTTCGTCGCGATCCGGCTCATCCCCGGTGACCCGGCGCTCGCGATCCTGGGCGGACCGGGGTCGCAGGCCTCGGCCGAGGCCGTCGCCCAGGTCCGCCACGAGTACGGCCTCGACCAGCCGGTCCTGGTGCAGTATGCGGTGTTCCTCGGACGCCTGGCGACCGGGCAGCTCGGCGACTCGTACGCCTTCCGCACCCCGGTCGCGACGCTCCTCGCCCAGCAGCTGCCCGTCACGCTGACGCTCGCGGTCGCCGGCCTCGTCGTCGCCTGGGTGCTGGCGATCGTCGCCGCCTGGGCCTCGACGCAGCGCGGCCGGATCGCCGCCGGGCTCACCAGCGCCCTGAGCGTCACCGCGAGCGTGATGCCGCACTTCTGGCTCGGCAGCGTGCTCATCGTGGTGTTCGCCACGTCCCTGGGGTGGGTGCCGGCGGTCAGTGACGGCACCGCTCGCGGCTGGGTGCTCCCGGTGCTGACCGTGGCCGTGCCGGTCGCCGGGTACCTGGCCGAGACCGTGCGCGACGGCGTGGTCGACGCGCAGCGCTCCGCCTTCGCACTCGCCGCCCGAGGTCGGGGCGAGACCCGCCTCGGCCTGTTCGGACGGCACCTGCTCCGGCACGCCGCCCTGCCCGGGATCGCGCTGTCCGCGTGGGCCTTCGGGTCGCTCGTCTCCGGAGCCGTGGTCGTCGAGTCCGTGTTCGCCCTGCCCGGCATCGGCCGTGCCCTGGTCACCGCCGTCACCCAGCGGGACATGCCGCTCGTCGCCGGCATCGCGATGGTGTCGGCGGCCGCGTACGTGGTCGTGCTGGCCGTGGCTGACCTGGTCGAACGTGCCGTCGACCCGCGCAGCACCGCACGGAACGCGGCCCTGCGCCCCGGTGCTGCGCGACGCCGTGAGCCCGGCCGTCCGGCGGGCGCGCGGTGAGCGGGATCGCCGACCCGGGCCTCCAGACCGGAACGCCCGGCCACCAGACCGCCGTCGGCACCGAGCGCGTCCGTGGGGGGACGCTCGGCGCCGGCGGCATCGCCGCGGGGGTGGTCGTCCTGGTCGCCGTCGTGGCGGCGGTGTGGCCCGCCCTGCTCGGCGGCGGGGACCCACTCGCGGTGCACCCCGCAGATGCCCTGGCCGCCCCGAGCGGCGCGCACCCGTTCGGCACCGACGAGTCCGGACGCGACGTCCTGGCGCGGGTGGTCGCGGGGACCCGGGCATCGCTCGTCGTCGGCGTCGCCGCGACCCTGATCGGCGGCGGCGTGGGCGTCCTGCTCGGCGTCGCCGCCGGTCTCGGTGCCGGGGCCGGACGACTCGGACGACTGCTCGACGCCGTCATCGGCCGCGTCACCGAGGTCGCGTTCGCCCTGCCGCTGCTGCTCGTCGCCCTCGTCGTCATCGCCGTGACCGGTCCGGGTCCGGTACCGGCGGTGCTCGCCGTCGGGTTCGCGACCGCTCCCGGCTACGCCCGGATCGTGCGCGGCCTGGTCCGGGCCGCCCGGAGTTCGCAGGTGGTCGAGACGGCGGTGCTGCTCGGCCGCTCCCCCGCCCGCACCGTGGTCAGGCACGTGCTGCCGACGGCGCTCTGGCCCGTCGTCGCCGTCGCCACGCTCGGGGTCGGGCAGGCGGTCGTGTGGGCCTCGGCGCTGAGCTACCTCGGCGTCGGCACGCCCCCGCCCGCGCCGGAGTGGGGCGCGATGCTCGCCGACGGTCGCACGTACCTGCAGACCGCGCCGTGGATGAGCACCTTCCCCGGACTCGCGATCGTGGTGCTCGCGACCGCCGTCACCGTGCTCGGCCGGGCGATCCGACGGACCGGGGCCGCGCGGTGAGCGCCGTCCTCGACGTCCGCGGGCTCACCGTCGCCATCGGCGGCACCCCGATCGTGCACGGTGTCGGCCTGCGCGTCGACGCCGGCGAGTGCGTCGCCCTGGTCGGGGCGTCCGGCTCCGGAAAGACCGTCACCGCCCGCGCCGTGCTCGGCCTGTCCGCGCCCGGCGCCGCCGTGCACGCCGACGTGTTCACGGTCGACGGCGTCGACGTCGGCGGGTACACGGACCGGCGGTGGCGTCGGCTTCGGGGATCGCGGGTCGGCTACGTCGGCCAGGAGGCCCTGGGCGCGTTGGACCCGCTGCGCCCCGTCGGGCGCGAGGTCGCCGACAGCCTCCGCCTGCACACCGAGATGCGTGCGGCCGAGCGCGTGGACGCCGTGCGCGACGCACTGGCCGCGGTGGGCCTCGACCCGGACATCGCGACCGACGGCCGGCTCGCCGGGACACTGTCGGGCGGGATGCGACAGCGGGCCCTCATCGCCGCGGCGACCGTCGGGTCCCCCGCGCTGCTGGTCGCCGACGAACCGACGACGGCCCTCGACGCCGGGGTCGCCGTCACCGTGATGGAACAGCTGCGGGCGGCGCAGACCCGCGGTGCCGGACTGCTCGTCATCACGCACGACCTGGGGCTCGTCGCGGGGTGGGCCGACCGGGTCGCCGTCGTGCACGAGGGCCGGATCGTCGAGCAGGGCCCGGTCGCCGAGGTCTTCGCGGCGCCGACCCACCCCGCGACCCGGGCGCTGGTGCGCGCGGCCGGTGCTGCCGCGGCTGCGCCCGCGCCGGCGCACGGTGCCGATCTCGCAGACCGGTGCGAGGTCGATGGCTCCGTGCAGCCCTCTGACGATGCACCGAGCGGCCAACCTCGCACCGACCGCACGACTCCGCACCGTGCGCCGATCGGCAGCCGCGGCACCGAGCGGGCAACCTCGCACGGTGCGAGGGACGTGCTCGCGTCGCAGGGGCTCTCGCGGGAGTACGACGGGGTGCTCGCGGTCGACGACGTGTCGTTCGGGCTCGAACGTGGCCGGGTGCTCGGGGTGATCGGCGCCTCGGGCTCGGGCAAGACGACGCTGGCGCGGATGCTCCTCGGGCTCGAGACGCCCGACGCCGGCGCGGTCACGCTCGACGACGAACCCTGGGTCCCGCTGCCCGAGCGCGAGCGCCGCCCCCGACGGCACCGGGTCGCGGCCGTCGTCCAGGACCCCGGCGCGACGTTCGACGAACGGTGGAACGTCGAGCGCGTCCTCGCCGACGCGTTCTCGCGCGGTGACGAACGGCGGGCACGCGGTGCGCTCGGCGAACGGGTCGACGCGGCACTGCGACAGGTCGACCTCGACCCCGTGCTGCGGTCCCGCTCCCCCCGCACCCTGTCCGGCGGGCAACGCCAGCGGCTCGCGATCGCCCGTGCGCTGGCGACCGATCCCGAGGTGATCGTGCTCGACGAGCCGGTGACCGCCCTCGACGCCACGGTGCAGGACGCCGTGCTGCGGCTGCTCGAACGGCTCCGCGACGAGACCGGGGTGGCGATGGTGTTCGTGTCGCACGACCTGCGGGCGGTCCGGCGGATGGCGGACGAGGTCCTCGTGGTGCACCGCGGCGCGGTCGTCGAGCACGGCCCCGCCGCCGAGGTCTTCGCGCGCCCGGCGCACCCGGTGACCGCGCGGCTGCTGCACGCCGCGGAGCGGCTGGCAGCGGGCCCCGCCGCAGGGACCGCAGCCGGCCCCACGGGCTGAGCGACCGTCCACGCGCGCTCGCACCCGTGGACTGTCGCTGCGCGCGTGGCGTCACCGACGGCCCTGAACGGCCAGGAGGCCCGGTGCGCGTCCGTGACGGACGTGCACCGGGCCTCCTGGCCGGGTTGCCGCGGGGCGGCACGTGGTCAGGAACCGGAGGGTTCGTTCTGGGCGGCGTCGGCCGAGATGATCGGGATCTCGCTCGTCGAGAAGTCCTTCGCCCAGTCGGACTGCGCGAGCTCCGACGTCGGGTCGTTGTAGTCCTCGATGACGCCGGCGATCTCGTCCTCGGAGCCGACCGTCGGGCCGGAGCCCATGAGCGGGCTCGCGGCGGTCTCCTTGGTGAAGTACACCGCGACCAGGCCGATCACGGCGGCGAGCATCAGGTAGAACGCGGGGATGTCCTCGGCCCAGCCGTACCCGGCGTCCTTCGCGGCGTTGATGAGCGCAGCGGTCGCGAGCGGGGTGGTCCCGCCGAAGAGCGACACCGACACGTTGAACGCGATCGCCAGGGCGCCGTAGCGGATGATCGTCGGGAACAGCGCGGGCAGCGTCGACGGCATGGTCGAGGTGAACGTGACCAGTACGACGCCGAGGATCAGCAGGCCGGCGAAGACGCCGACGCCGGTGCCGGTCTGGACCAGCTTGAGGGCCGGCCAGGACAGCAGGATGAAGCCGATGCAGCCGGCGGCGAGCACCGGACGACGCCCGAACTTGTCGGACAGCCGACCGCCGAACGTGATGACGACCATCATGAGCAGCATCACGATGACGATGAGGATCAGGCCGAACGTGGCGTTCTGGCCGAGGTTCTGCTCGAGGTAGGTCGGCATGTACGACAGCAGCATGTAGTCGGTCACGTTGAAGACCAGGACCAGGCCGATGCAGATGATGAGCGAGCGCCAGTTCTCGGCGAAGAGCTTGAGGAACGGGGTCTTCTGGCCCTCGCGCTCGGCGGCCTGCTCCTGCTGCTTCTGGAACGCCGGGGTCTCCTCGAGCTTGAGGCGCAGGTAGAGGCCGATCAGGCCGAGGGGGCCCGCGACGATGAACGGGATGCGCCAGCCCCAGCTGAGCAGGGCGTCCTCGGACAGGCCGAACTGCAGGCCCGTGACGATCGAGGCGCCGAGCACGTAGCCGGCGAGGGTGCCGAACTCGAGCCACGAGCCCATGAAGCCGCGGCGCTTGTCGGGCGAGTACTCGGCGATGAAGGTCGCGGCGCCGCCGTACTCACCACCGGTGGAGAAGCCCTGCACGAAGCGGGCGACGAGCAGCAGGACCGGGGCCCAGAAGCCGATCGTGTCGTACGACGGGATCAGGCCGATCATGAGCGTGCCGGCGGCCATCAGGATCATCGTCAGCGCGAGGACCTTCTGGCGGCCGATCTTGTCGCCGATCGGGCCGAACACGGCACCACCGATCGGGCGCACGATGAACGCGGCGGCGAAGAAGCCGAACGTGGCGACGATGTTCGCGGCCGGGTCGCCCTGCGGCAGGAACACCTGCGAGATGGTGACCGTCAGGTACGCGAAGATGCCGAAGTCGAACCACTCCATGGCGTTGCCGAGCGCGGCAGCCGCGACGGCACGCTTGAGCAGTGACTCCTCGACGACGGTGACGTCGTCCTTCGTCAGATCGCGACGAGCGCGCTTCGCGGCGCCCTTCGTGCGCAACGGCCGATCGCCGTGCGGGTGGGGTGCGTTGTTCGGTGCCAAGTCGTTCCTCCGGGGTGCGGTGCTTCCTTCGGGCGTCCGGCGGACGGCGACGTTGCAGCTCCTGCGAACCCTGCGCTCGCCGGACAAACCCAGGAAGACTAGCAGGCTCCGGGCGTGTCCGACAGTTCGGTGTGCTAGGCGCCGATCGGCGATGGCCGTGAGCGGCCGGTCGTCCGGCTGCGCGCCCTCGCGCGGCCGCTACGATTGGGGCACCGCGCGTCAGGCGCGGAACACTCAGGCACCTCATCACGGACTCGGTGCCGCACACACGTACGGAAGGCACACCCATGACCAAGCCCATGCCCGAGAAGCCGAGCGTCGACGGACTGGAGCAGGTCTGGGGGCCGGTCTGGGAGCAGGACGGCACCTACCGCTTCGACCGCGACGCCGCCGGTCACCGCGACGCCGTCTGGTCGATCGACACCCCGCCGCCCACCGCCTCCGGCTCGCTGCACATCGGGCACGTGTTCTCGTACACGCACACCGACCTCAAGGCCCGGTTCGAGCGCATGCGCGGCAAGCACGTCTTCTACCCGATGGGCTGGGACGACAACGGTCTGCCCACCGAGCGCCGTGTGCAGAACTACTACGGCGTCCGCTGCGACCCGACGCTGCCGTACGACCCCGAGTTCACGCCGCCGTTCGAGGGCGGGGACGGCAAGTCCTCGAAGGCCGCCGACCAGCTGCCCGTGTCGCGCCGCAACTTCATCGAGCTGTGCGAGCGCCTGACCGTGCAGGACGAGCAGCAGTTCGAGGAGCTCTTCCGCACGCTCGGGCTGTCGGTCGACTGGACCCAGTCGTACCGCACCATCGACGACACCTCGCGGGCGAGCGCCCAGCGCGCGTTCCTGCGCAACCTCGAGCGCGGCGAGGCCTACCAGGCCGACGCCCCGACCCTGTGGGACGTCACCTTCCGCACCGCGGTCGCGCAGGCCGAGCTCGAGGACAAGGAGATGCCCGGCGCGTACCACGGCATCGCCTTCCACCGCACCGACGGTGGCGACGACGTCGTCATCCAGACCACCCGCCCCGAGCTCCTGCCCGCCTGCGTCGCCCTGGTGGCCCACCCGGACGACGAGCGGTTCCAGGACCTCTTCGGCACCACGGTCCGCTCCCCCCTGTTCGACGTCGAGGTCCCGGTGCTCGCACACCACCTGGCGCAGAAGGACAAGGGTGCCGGCATCGCGATGGTCTGCACCTTCGGTGACACCACCGACGTCGTGTGGTGGCGCGAGCTGCAGCTGCCGAACCGCGCGATCATCGGCTTCGACGGCCGCGTGCGCTCGGACGAGCCCGCCTGGATCGAGTCGGCGACGGGCCGGGAGCTCTACGCCGAGATGGCCGGCAAGACCGTGTTCTCGGCCAAGAAGGTCGTCGTCGACGCGCTGACCGAGTCCGGCGAGCTGATCGGTGACGTCAAGACCATCCAGCACCCGGTGAAGTTCTTCGAGAAGGGCGACAAGCCCCTCGAGATCGTGTCGACCCGCCAGTGGTACATCGTCAACGGTGCGCGCGACGAGCAGCTGAAGAGCACGCTCCGCCAGCGCGGCGAGGAGATCGCGTTCCACCCGGACTTCATGCGCGTCCGCTACGACAACTGGGTCGGTGGCCTGTCCGGCGACTGGCTCATCTCGCGCCAGCGCTTCTTCGGCGTGCCGCTGCCCGTCTGGTACCCGCTCGACGCCGACGGCAACCCGGTGTTCGACCAGCCGATCGTGCCGACCGAGGCGCAGCTGCCCGTCGACCCGGCCTCCGAGCCCGCCCCCGGCTTCACCGAGGACCAGCGCGGCGTGCCCGGGGGGTTCCAGGGCGAACTCGACGTCATGGACACCTGGGCCACCTCGTCGCTCACCCCGCAGCTCGCGGGCAAGTGGGAGACCGACCCGGCGCTCTACGACCTGGTGTACCCGTACGACGTCCGCCCGCAGGCGCAGGACATCATCCGCACGTGGCTGTTCACGACCGTGCTCCGCAGCCAGCTCGAGGCCGACGTGGTGCCGTGGAAGCACGCCTCCATCTCCGGCTTCATCGTGGACCCCGACCGCAAGAAGATGTCGAAGTCGAAGGGCAACGTCGTCACGCCGCTGTCCATCCTCGAGCAGCACGGCGCCGACGCGGTCCGCTACTGGGCGGCCTCGTCCAAGCTCGGCACGGACGCAGCCTTCGACCCGCAGAACCCGAAGCAGATCAAGGTCGGCCGTCGTCTGGCGATCAAGGTGCTCAACGCGGCGAAGTTCGTCTACGGCTTCCCGCTGCCCGAGGGCGCCACGAGAGTCACCGAGGCGCTCGACGTCGACATGCTCGCCGAGCTCGGTGCCGTCGTCGAGCAGGCCACCGCGGCGTTCGACGGGTTCGACCACGCGCGTGCCCTCGAGATCACCGAGCGCTTCTTCTGGACGTTCTGCGACGACTACCTCGAGCTCGTGAAGGAGCGTGCCTACGGCACCGCGTCCGACGCGACGCACGAGACGCAGGCGAGCGCGGTCCTGGCACTGCGCGGCGCGATCGACGTGCTGCTCCGACTGCTGGCACCGTTCCTCCCGTACGCGACGGAAGAGGTGTGGGCCTGGACCCACGACTCCAGCGTGCACCGGGCCTCCTGGCCGACCGCGGGCGACCTGCCGACCGACGCGGCCCCCACCGGGCTGCTCGCGGCTGTCGGGCAGGCGCTGATCGGGATCCGCGGCGCGAAGACGGCGGCGAAGGCGTCCCAGAAGACGCCCGTGACGCGAGCGGTCGTCGCGGCGCCCGCCGAGACGCGGGTGCTCATCGAGCGCGCGGCGGTCGACCTGGCGGCCGTCGGCCGCATCGAGAACCTGTCGTTCGTCGACGGCGACGAGCTCGCCGTCACCGAGATCGAGCTCGCGGAGCAGCAGGCGTAACGTCGCCTGTCCGGGCCGGGTCGCCTTGGTGACCCGGCCCGTCCACCACCGGACTGGAGGCACGGATGCAGTTGGGCACACGCTGGAACGTGGGTGGGGAGCCGCCTGCGCGACTGCCCGAGACGATGGTCGTCGCCGTGCGCGGGGTCGAGGACGAGCTCGCGGCGGAGTCCGTCGACACGGCGACGTGGGGCTGGACCCTGACCTTCCTCGAGGGCAAGCCGATCGTCGAGCTCGACGACGGCACCTCGATCCACCTCGACGCGCTCGGGCACGCCCAGGTGACGAACCCCGACGACGCGGGCGAAGAGGACTAGCGCGCGCTGCGCGCGGGCGCGCTGCGCGGGGGCGCGCTGCGCGCTGCTCGCTGCGCGGCGCTTGGAGTGCAGAAATGGTCGGGTCCCCGGTGGGGACCCGACCATTTGTGCTCACGATGCGGGCGCCCCCGCCGGGGAGCGCCCGCGTGATCGCCGAGGGATCAGGACTCGGCGAGCCAGGTGCGCAGGACTTCGTTCACCTCGGCGGTGTGCGTGGTGAGCAGGCCGTGCGGGGCACCCTCGATCTCGACGTACTTCGCCGCGGGCAGCGCCTGGGTGAAGCGTCGTCCGGTGGCGTCGATCGGGAGGATGTTGTCCGACGTGCCGTGCACGATCAGTGCGGGGACGGTGACCTTCGGGATGTCCTGACGGAAGTCGGTCGGCCAGGTCAGGGGTGCGGCCGCGGACGCGATCGAGCCGGAGCCGGCCGCGATGTTCCAGGCGTTGCGGACCTGCTCCTCGGAGATGCGGGTGCCGAGGTTCTCCGACAGGTTGAAGAAGTCCTGGTAGAAGTTCGTGAAGTACGCGTAACGGTCCTTCGCCACGTCGGCGGCGATGTCCTTGAAGAACGACATCGGGCCGGCGCCGTCGGGGTTGTCGTCGGTGATGGCGAGGAACGGCTCGAGCGAGGCGAGGAACGCGACCTTCGCGATCCGGTCCTCACCGTGGCGGCCGATGTAGCGGGCGATCTCGCCGGTGCCCATCGAGAAGCCGACGAGGATCACGTCGCGCAGGTCGAGGGTCTCGAGGACCGTGTGCAGGTCGTCGGCGAAGGTGTCGTAGTCGTAGCCGGTGGACGGCTGCGAGGACTGGCCGAAGCCGCGGCGGTCGTACGTGATGACGCGGTAGCCGGCCTCGAGGAGCATCGGAACCTGCCCCTCCCACGAGTTACCGTCGAGGGGGAAGCCGTGGATCAGCACGATCGGCTGCCCCTGGCCCTTGTCCTCGTAGTGGAGTTCGATGTCGACGCTGTTCTCGGTTCCGACGGTGATGGCACCCATGATCGTTCCTTCCCGGAGTATCGCGGAGAACGATCGTTCTCCGCCGATGTGGACTACAGTAGAGAACGCCCGTTCCCGGCGCAAGTCGAGAACGGTGAACACTCAGGGAACGGGGTACACACATGGCCACCAGCACCGTCGAGCCGGACGTCCGAGCACACATCGTCGAGGTCGCGGACCAGCTGTTCTACACGCGCGGGATCCAGTCGGTGGGGATGGACGAGATCCGCACGGGCGCCGGGGTCTCCCTCAAGAAGCTGTACGCGGCGTTCCCCGGCAAGGAGCAGCTCATCGCCGCGGTGCTCGCCGGCCGCCACGACATGTGGGAGCAGGGTGTGCACGGCGCGGTCGAGGCTGCGACCAGCCCGCGAGACAAGCTCCTGGCGGTCTACGACTTCCTGGAGTCGTGGTTCGGCGACGACACGTTCCGCGGTTGCGGGTTCATCAACGCCTTCGGCGAGCTCGGCGCGACCTCGCCCGCCGTCGCCGAGATCGCGCGCGAGCACAAGGACTCGTTCCAGCAGTTCGTGCAGCGGCTCACCGCCGAGGTCGTCGCCGACCCCGAGCACGCCGAGGAACTCGCCGCGCAGCTCGCACTGCTCGCCGAGGGCGCGCAGACCACCGCGGCCATCGCCGGCACCACGGCGCCGGCCGCGCACGCGCGTCGTGCCGCGGTGACCCTGATCGACGCCGCGATGCGCTGACACGCGACCAGCGAGCGGACGGGAGGCCCGTGGCGGCGCCGCCACGGGCCTCCCGTCCGTCCGCTGGTCGCGCCGGGCGCGGGTGCGCGTGCCGGGTCGTTCCGGGCGTCCCTGGTCGTTCCGGGCGTACCTGGTCGGTTCTTTCGACCAGGGACGCCCGATCCCGCTTCCCAGTCCGGGCGTCATGGGAAGGAACGGACTCCAGCACCCGTGCATAGGGTGGGCAGATGGCAACCCCGTTCGACGTCCCGAGCACCCTCCCCTACGCCCTGCCGCCCTTCGGCGACGTGCGACTCGAGCACTACCGACCGGCGTTCGAAGCCGGCATGGCCGAGCAGCGCGCCGAGGTCGAGGCCATCGCCACCGACCCGCACGCCCCGACGGTCGAGAACACCCTGGTCGCACTCGAGCGATCCGGGCAGCTGCTGACCCGCGTCAGCCACGTGTTCTTCACGCTGTCGTCGGCCGACTCGACGCCGGAGCTGCACGACCTCGAGGCCGAGGTCTCCCCGCTCCTCGCCGCCCACCGTGACGCGATCACGCTGGACTCCCGCCTGTACGCCCGCGTGCAGGCGGTGCTCGACGGTGCCGAAGCCGCCGGGCTGACCGGTGAGGCGCTGCGCCTGGTCGAGCGGACCCACGCCGAGATGACCCTGGCGGGCGCGGGCCTCGACGACGCGGGCAAGGAGCGTCTGACCGCGATCAACCAGGAGCTCTCGACCCTGACGACGACCTTCGAGCGGAACCTGCTCGAGGACACCAACGACTCCGCCGTGCACGTGACGAGCGAGGACGAGCTCGAGGGGCTCGACGACGGGGCGAAGTCCGCCGCGGCCGCCGCTGCCGCCGACCGGGGCCTCGACGGCTGGCTCATCACGCTGCCGCTCTACACCGGACACCCGTGGCTGTCCTCGCTGGCGAACCGCGACCTGCGTGAGCGGATCATGCGCGCCTCGCTCGCCCGCGGTCGTCGCGGCAACGAGTACGACAACCGCGAGGTGCTGCTCCGCATCGTCCGGCTGCGGGCCGAGCGCGCCGAGCTGCTCGGGTTCCCGAACCACGCCGCCGTGGTGACCGCCGACGAAACGGCGAAGACCCCCGAGGCCGTCGACGGGCTGCTGTCCTCGCTCGTCGGCGCCGCGGCACGGAACGCCGACGACGAGCGCGCTGTCCGGTCGCGCACGGTCGGGTTCGACATCGAGTCGTGGGACTGGGCGTACGCCACCGAGATCCTGCGCGGCGAGCAGTTCGCCGCGGACAGCACCGCGCTCCGCCCGTACTTCGAGGCCGACCGGGTCCTGCACGACGGGGTCTTCCACGCCGCCGGCGCCCTGTACGGCCTGACCTTCACCGAGCGCCCGGACCTGCACGGCTACAACGACGAGGTCCGGGTCTTCGAGGTCACCGGCGACGACGGCGAGCCCGTGGGGCTGTACCTGCTCGACCTCTACACGCGCGACGGCAAGCGCGGCGGCGCATGGATGAACCCGGTCGTCGAGCAGTCCGAGCTGCTCGGCACCCTGCCCGTCGTGGTCAACAACCTCAACGTCGCGAAGCCGTCCGCCGGCTCCCCCACCCTGCTCATCCAGGACGAGGTCGAGACGCTCTTCCACGAGTTCGGCCACGCCCTCCACGGCCTCATCGCCCGCACCACCTACCCGCGGTTCTCCGGCACGAACGTCGAGCGGGACTTCGTCGAGTTCCCGAGCCAGGTGAACGAGATGTGGCTGTCGTGGCCGTCCGTGCTGGCGAACTACGCGAAGCACCACGAGACCGGAGCACCCCTGCCGCCCGAGCTCGTCCTGGGGCTCAGCGAGTCCGAGGGGTTCAACGAGGGCTTCGGCACGACCGAGTACCTCGCCGCCGCACTGCTCGACCAGGCGTGGCACCGGCTCTCGGCGGCCGACGCCGCGGCGGTGACGTCCGTCGAGGACTTCGAGCGGGACGCCCTGGCCGCCGCCGGCATCGCGGTCGAGGCCGTGCCGCCGCGCTACTCGTCGACGTACTTCGCACACACGTTCTCGGGCGGGTACGACGCCGGTTACTACGGGTACATCTGGTCCGAGGTGCTCGACGCCGACACGGTGGAGTGGTTCCGCGACAACGGCGGGTTGGACCGTGCAGCCGGCAGGCGGTTCGCCGAGCGTCTGCTCGGGGTCGGCGGGGCGAAGGACCCGCTCGAGGCGTACCGGGACTTCCGCGGCCGCGACGCCGAGGTCGGCCCGCTGCTGCGGCGCCGCGGGCTCGAGTAGGCGCGCCGGCGCACGCCGCCGCGCGCTGGCGCACCGCACCACACCGCACCGCACCGCACCGCGAAACGGACACAGCACCACGGAATCCCGTGGTGCTGTGTCCGTTCGCTGGTTCCGGAGGGCTACGCCGACTTCTCGACGCGCTTGGCCCGGGGCCGCGGCACGATCGTCGGCGCCGCGTTCTCGAGCACGGACTCGCGGGTGATCACCACGCGGGCCACGTCGTCGTCGGACGGGACGTCGAACATCACCGGGCCGAGGACCTCTTCGAGGATCGCCCGGAGCCCGCGGGCACCCGTCTGGCGCAGCACCGCGAGGTCCGCGATGGCCTCGAGCGCACCCTGGTCGAACTCGAGCTCGACGCCGTCGATCTGGAACATCCGCTGGTACTGCTTGACCAGCGCGTTCTTCGGCTCGGTCAGGATCTGCATGAGCGCCGCCTGGTCGAGCTGCGACACCGTGGTGACGACGGGCAGACGACCGATGAACTCGGGGATCAGACCGAACTTGTGCAGGTCTTCCGGCAGCACCTCGGAGTACAGGTCCTGGTGGTCGGTCGCGCTGTGGAGGGGTGCCCCGAAGCCGATCCCGCGCTTGCCGACGCGCGAGGACACGATGTCCTCGAGCCCGGCGAACGCGCCCGCCACGATGAACAGCACGTTCGTCGTGTCGATCTGGATGAACTCCTGGTGCGGGTGCTTCCGGCCGCCCTGCGGCGGGACCGAGGCCACCGTGCCCTCGAGGATCTTGAGCAGCGCCTGCTGCACGCCTTCGCCCGAGACGTCGCGGGTGATCGACGGGTTCTCGGCCTTGCGGGCGATCTTGTCGACCTCGTCGATGTAGATGATGCCGGTCTCGGCACGCTTCACGTCGTAGTCGGCGGCCTGGATGAGCTTGAGGAGGATGTTCTCGACGTCCTCGCCGACGTAGCCGGCCTCGGTCAGGGCTGTGGCGTCCGCGACGGCGAACGGGACGTTGAGGCGCTTGGCCAGGGTCTGCGCCAGGTACGTCTTGCCGCAGCCGGTCGGGCCGATGAGCAGGATGTTCGACTTGGCGATCTCGATGTCGTCGCGGTCTTCGGCGGCGGTGATCTGCCCCTGCGCCCGGATGCGCTTGTAGTGGTTGTAGACGGCCACGGCGAGGGCGCGCTTCGCCGGGTCCTGCCCGATGACGTACTCCTGCAGGAAGTCGAAGATCTCCCGCGGCTTGGGCAGTTCGAAGTCCCCGCTCGAGGTGTCCTCGCCGGCTTCGGCCAGACGTTCCTCGATGATCTCGTTGCAGAGCTCGACGCACTCGTCGCAGATGTAGACGCCCGGTCCGGCGATGAGCTGCTGGACCTGCTTCTGGCTCTTGCCGCAGAACGAGCACTTGAGGAGATCGCCGCTCTCTCCGATGCGTGCCATTCCCGTGCCTCCCTGATTGGACATGCCGGCCGCGCTGTCGCACCACCGCTGGTGCACCGCTGCTGGTGGGCACCTCGTCGTGGACACGAGCCTAACCGCAACCGGTGACACCGACCGCGATGCCCCTCCGGAATCCGCCCGCGCGTTCGCCCAGGGCGTGCGAGCCTGCTACGGTGATCCGGACTTCTCTACATCTTGTAGAACAGCAGGTGCAGAACCACCCCGGAAGGAACCCCATGCAGAAGCGTCTCGCCGCCGGCGGCGCCGTCACCCTCGGTGTCGCAGCCGTCATCGTCCTCGGCAGTGCCACGGCGGCCAGCGCGCACGTGTCCGCCACGGCCACGTCGACCGCAGCGAACTCGTACACCACGGCGACCTTCTCGGTCCCGCACGGCTGCGACGGCTCCCCCACGACGAAGATCCAGTTCCAGGTGCCGGAGTCCGTCATCGAGGTCACGCCCACCGTGAACCCGAACTGGACGATCACGAAGGCGACCGAGCCCTACACCGACCCGTCGGCGTCGGCATCCGACGAGGACCACGCCGAGACGGCCGCCGAGCGCGTCACCAGCGTCACGTACACCGCGAAGACCCCCCTGCCCGCCGACGAGCGCGACACCTTCGCGCTCTCGTTCTCGCTGCCGGACGGCAAGGCCGGCGACCTGGTCGAGTTCCCCGCGATCCAGACCTGCGAGAAGGGCAGCGTCGAGTGGAACCAGGAACAGAAGGCCGGCGAAGCCGAGCCCGAGCACCCGGCACCCTCGATCACGCTGACCGCCGCCGAGGCGACGGACGACGACGGCGACCCGATCGCCGCGACCCCGACGGCCGAGGCCGCCGGCTCGACCGCCTCGAACGACCCCGACCTGGTCGGTCGCTTCCTCGGCCTCGGCGGCCTGGTGCTCGGCGCCGTCGCCCTGGTCGTCGCCGTCGCCGGCACGCGTCGTCGGAGCTCCGCCAAGTGACGCAGCGCGGCTCGCGTCGGTCCCGGCCTCGGTCCTCTGCCTGGAGGCTCGTGGCCGGGACCGCCGCGGCCGTCGCGATCGCCGGTGGCGCAGTCCTCGGGCTCGCCGGTCCGGCCAGCGCGCACAACTACCTGATCTCGTCCGACCCGGAGGTCGGCGGCACCCTGACCGAGCTGCCGGAGACGTTCGACATCACGACGAACGACAAGCTGCTCGACATCGGCGACTCGGGGTCGGGCTTCGCGTTCCGCATCGTCGGCCCCGACGGCAAGTACTACGAGGACGGCTGCGTCGACGTCGAGGGGCCGTCGATGACCACGGCCGCCGCACTCGGCGACTCGGGCAAGTACACCGTCGAGTGGCAGATCGTCTCCGCCGACGGGCACACCGTGTCCGACGAGTACCCCTTCACGTGGAAGGCGCCGTCGGGCTTCACCCCGGCCTCGGGTGCGGCGAAGCCCCCGACCTGCGCCACCACTGGTGACGACGATGCCGGTTCGGACACCACCACGGGCACCGCCTCGGGATCGAGCGACTCGGCGGCGTCCGACGCGATCTGGATCGGCGCCGGTGGCGTCGTGCTGGTCGGCGTGGTCGTCGCGGTGCTGCTGCTCCTGCGCCGCAAGCCGGCCCCGGAGTCCGACGACACCGAGGACTGACCACCGCGCAACGACGAAGGCCCCGCACCGTTCGGTGCGGGGCCTTCGTCGTTCCTGCTGGTGCTACTTGACGAGCGCCGGCAGGTTCTTGCGGCTGGTGAGGACCTGGTCGATCAGGCCGTACTCCACGGCTTCCTGCGCGGACATGATCTTGTCGCGCTCGATGTCGTGGTTGATCTCCTCCGGCGTCTTGTTGGAGTGCTTCGACAGCGTCTCCTCGAGCCAGGTGCGCATGCGGAGGATCTCCGCCGCCTGGATCTCGATGTCGGACGCCTGACCGCCACCCTGCTGGGTCGCGGGCTGGTGGATCAGCACACGGGCGTTCGGCAGCGCGAGGCGCTTGCCGGGGGTACCACCGGCGAGGAGCACCGAGGCGGCCGAGGCGGCCTGTCCGAGGCAGACCGTCTGGATCTGCGGACGGATGTACTGCATCGTGTCGTAGATCGCCGTCATCGCGGTGAACGAGCCACCGGGCGAGTTGATGTACATCACGATGTCGCGGTCGGGGTCCATCGACTCGAGCACGAGCAGCTGGGCCATGACGTCGTCAGCCGACGCGTCATCGACCTGCACGCCGAGGAACACGATGCGGTCCTCGAACAGCTTGGCGTACGGATCCTGGCGCTTGTAGCCGTAGGCCGTGCGCTCTTCGAAGCTCGGCAGGATGTACCGATTGGACGGAGCCGGGACGTTCTGCGCGCCACCGAGCATGGGGAGATGCATTCTCGTTTCCTTTTCTTCGGTGGTGATCAGGACTGGGCGTCGGGCTCGGCTGCGCTGGTGGGCGTCTCGCCGTCGCCGACGGTGCCACCACCGCCGATGACCTCGGCACTCGAGGCGCGGAGGTGGTCGACGAAGCCGTACTCGAGCGCTTCCTGCGCCGTGAACCAGTTGTCGCGGTCGTTGTCCTTGAGGACCTGCTCGACCGACTTGCCGGTCTGCTCGGCCGTGAGCTCCGCCATGCGCTGCTTCATGTCGAGGATGACCTTGGCCTGCGTCTGGATGTCGGCAGCGGTGCCGCCGAAGCCACCGGACGGCTGGTGGAGCAGCACGCGCGCGTTCGGCGTGATGTAGCGCTTGCCGGGCGTGCCGGAGGACAGCAGGAACTGTCCCATCGACGCGGCGAGGCCGATGCCCACGGTGACGATGTCGTTCGGGACGAACTGCATCGTGTCGTAGATCGCCATGCCGGCGGTGATCGAACCACCGGGCGAGTTGATGTAGAGGTAGATGTCCTTCTCAGGGTCCTCGGCGGCGAGCAGCAGCAGCTTGGCTGCGATCTCGTTCGAGTTGTCGTCGCGGACCTCGGAGCCGAGCCACACGATCCGGTCTCTCAGAAGGCGGTCAAAAACACTGGGGTTCAGTGTTGCTTCGGCCATGGAAAAGCTCCCGTTCAGTTGTCGCTTGTTGTCGAACTTATCGGGTGCAACGCACCAGTTCTCGTCTGTTCGCCGACAGCAATGCGGTGGTGCGGAAATACGGACGGGAGGCGCGGTGCCAGCTGGCACCGCGCCTCCCGTCTGTCGTACTGGTGGCGTCGAGATCGTTACTCGGCGTCCCCTGCCGGCTCCTGCGCGACGCCCGCCGTGAAGGCGGACAGGTCGACGGCGTCGCCGTTGGTGTCCTTGACGGTCACCTTGGACAGGACGGTCGCGACCGCCTTCGAACGAGCGACCTCGCCGACCATGCCGGGGATCTGGCCGTTCTGGTCGATGACCTTGATGAACTCGGCCGGCTCCATGCCGTACTGCGCGGCGGCCTGGATGAGGTACTGGGTCAGTTCCTCCTGCGAGACCTGGATCTCTTCCTTCTCGGCGATCGCGTCGAGGAGGATCTGCGAGCGGAAGGCGGTCTCGCTGGACTCGGAGACCTCCTTGCGGTGCTCCTCGTCCTCGAGGCGGTTCTCCTGCTCGAGGTGACGGTGCACCTCGTCGGCGATGAGCTGCTCCGAGATCGGGATGTTGACGTCCTCGGTGAGCTTCTCGACGAGCTTGTCGCGAGCCGCGGCGCCCTGACCGAAGGTCTTGGACTTCGCGATCTGCTCCTTCAGGTCGGCCTTGAGCTCGTCGATCGTGTCGAACTGGCTGGCGATCTGGGCGAACTCGTCGTCGGCCTCGGGGAGCTCGCGCTCCTTGACGGCGGTGACGGTGACGGCGATCTGAGCGGTCTCGCCCTCGCGGTCGCCACCGACGAGCTTCGACTCGAAGGTCGTCGACTCACCGGCGGTCAGGGACTCGAGCGCCTCGTCGATGCCCTCGAGCAGGTCGCCGGAGCCGATCTCGTAGGAGACGCCGGTGGCCGAGTCGACCTCGTCGTCGCCGATGCTGGCGGTGAGGTCGATCTGCGCGAAGTCGCCGGTCTTCGCCGGACGGTCGACCGTCACGAGCGTGCCGAAGCGGGTGCGGAGGTTCTGCAGTTCCTCTTCGATCTCGTCGTCCGACACCTCGACGGCGTCGACGGTGAGCTCGTACGAGGAGTAGTCCGGCAGGTCGAACTCGGGGCGGACGTCGACCTCGAAGGTGAGGACGAGGTCGCCGGTGAAGTCCGCGACGTTCGGCAGCTCGGCGACGTCGGCCTCGGCACGGCCGAGGATGCGCAGCTCCTGCTCTTCGACCGCCTGGCGGTAGAAGTTGTCGATGGCGTCACCGACGGCGTGGTTCAGGACCTCGCCGCGGCCGACGCGCTGGTCGACGATCGCCGGCGGGACCTTGCCCTTGCGGAAGCCGGGGATGTTGATCTGCTCGGCGATGTGCTTGTAGGCGTGGTCGATGCTCGGCTTGAGATCGTCCGGCGTCACGTTCACGGTGAGCTTGACGCGGGTGTCGCTCACCTTGTCGACGGTGCTGGTGGCCAAGGGATGTTCTCCTGTTGGTTGACGTTCGTGTGGTCGGTGGTGCTCGGAGGACCTGGTCGGGGCGACAGGATTTGAACCTGCGACCTCCCGCTCCCAAAGCGGGCGCTCTACCAAGCTGAGCTACGCCCCGTTGCTTCGTGCCAGGGATCAGCCGCGCACGCCGAGGGGCGCATGCGACCCCGGTGAGTCTAGCGGTCCGACGGCGCGCTGTTCCCGGGGGTTGCTCAGTCGTCCTCCGCGGCGCGTCGCAGACCCCGCCGCCACCGGATCCCGACGGCCACCTGGACCCCGAGGGCAGCCACCGCCAGCAGCAGCCCGACGACGATCCGCCCGACGTGCAGCAGTGCGTGCGCGGGCTGCGACTGCGGATCGCCGAACAGGTCGGGGCGCAGGGACAGGACCGCGGCCGCGAGGACCACCAGCACGTACGAGACCACCCGCGACCATCGGATGGTGCGCTCCGCACCGGCGTCCGGCTTCGGGATGACGCGCGTCGGCATGTCGGTGCTCGTTCGTCCGCTACGATGGTCGGGCTGCGCCTGGTGCGCAGGCGCGGGGATGTAGCTCAATGGTAGAGCCCCAGTCTTCCAAACTGGCTACGCGGGTTCGATTCCCGTCATCCCCTCCACAGAACCCCACGGTGCACGCGCGTCAGGGGTCGGCGAACTCGAGGGTGATCTCCGGGGAGTCGCCGAGTTCCACCCGGGCACGCTTCCGCTCCGCCGCACGCAACGGCACGAGGTAGCCGCCGTCCTTCGGGAACAGCGACGTCGTCCACGTCACCGAGCCGATCGTCACGCGGGCCGGGATCACACCCCACCCGTAGGTGAGCACCGGCGCGAGGTCGGCGATGACCTCGGCAGCGTCCGGTGGCACGACGACGAAGAAGAACGGTGACGGGCCGCGCCACTCGATCACCTCGCCGCGGAACTCGAGCTCCATGCGGCGATCGTACGGCCGCGGCGTCGAGCGCGCCGGGTCGGGATTCGTTCTCGGTGGATGACGGTTCCGGTTCACGATCGCCGGGGTCTGCGAACCGGAACCGTCACGGGCGAGGAGGAACTGGTGCCTCCCCCGGGCCAGCGGGACCTGGACGACGCGCCCCGTGCCTCCAGGCCGGAGCCGGGGAGCACGGGGCGCGAGTCGCCGTCAGGACGGACGCGTCAGCGGTATGACGCGGCCTGTCCGTACAGCACCTTCGTGAAGGAGGAGACGGAGGAGGACTCGTCGCCTCCCGGCAGGTTGTACGTCATGAAGACGCCGTAGCCGTCGGCCTTCGTGCGCTGCGCGAGCGACACTGCCGTGGCCTGCGGGGTGTTCTGGATGTCGACCGCGGCGGCGGAGATCTTCGACTTCGGCAGGCCCGGGATCGTCGGCGCCGTGTAGGTGCCGTAGTACGGGTTCCAGGCGTAGTCGAGCTTGCCACCGATCGACGGGTTCGCGGTCTTCAGGGCATCGGAGGACGGGCCGATGTCGTAGAACGAGATGATCTTGCCCGGCATGTCCGCACGCAGGGCGCTGATGAGCCAGCCGATGGACTGCTGGTTCGGCTGCGGGGTGCCGTTCACGCCGTAGTCCGAGTACTCGTCGTCCAGGTCGACGCCGTCGAGTCCGTACTTCTTGACCGTCGCGGAGACCTGCGCCGCGAAGTCCCGTGCCGCGGCCTTCGTCGGGAAGTTCGCCAGACCGGCGCCCTGGTGGTTGCCGAGCACCGAGAGCGTCACCTTGATGCCCTTGGCCTGCAGCGGGCGGATCTGCGTGGCCGCCTGGTCGAGGGTCCGCTGCACGTTCTCGTTGTTGTACAGGACCGCCTTGCCGTCCTCGTAGTTGATGTTCGCGGCGAAGATGATCGCCACGTCGAACGCGTTCGCGCCGTTCTCCAGCGTGTACCGCCCGACGTTGGCGAGCTCGTCGTTGTTCACCTCGACGTAGGCGATGCTCGTCGGCCCCGACTTGGTGGGCGCAGCGTGGTGCCCGTGTCCATGACCATGACCATGCCCGCCGCCGTGGGACGAACCGTGTCCGTGCCCGTGGCTGGACCCGGACGAGGAGGGCGCCGCGGATGCTGCGGCGGGCACCAGTGGTGCCGCGAGCATGGCGACCAGTGCGGTCGCGATGCTGAACTTCGTGGACTGCTTCATGTGGTTCCTCCTTGGGTGGGACGGGCGGTCGGTCAGTCGGTCGTTCAGTCGGTCAGTTGGTCGGTCAGTTGCGCGGGAACCGGAAGGTGCGGACCTCGTAGGCGTCGACGGTGAACGAGGAGGCATCGGCGTCGGACGACGCGTCACCGAGCGGTTCTTCGAGCAGGGTCACCTCGACGGCAGCGCCGAAGGTCGCCTCGTCGGCCGAGACCGCGATGCCCCCGGTCCCCCGCTGCCCGGACGGCTCGTAGACGCGCACGACCAGGTCGCCCGACCGGTCGTCGGCGAGCTTGACACTCGACAGCACGACGTCGCCGGACACCTGCACCAGCGGCTCGAAGCCGTGCGCGCCCGTGATGGTCCGCGCGCCCGCGTTCATCCGCACGCCGGCCGACGTGGCTCCGAGCTGGTCGGTGCCGATGACGATGCCGTACCGGTGCGTCTGCACGCCCTGGTCGGTCTCGGGGTCCGGGAACCGCGGTGCCCGCAGCAGCGACAGCCGCACGGTGGTGGTGACGTGCCCGTCGACGGCGTCGCGCGTGGTGTCGAAGCCGTGGATCGAGTCGTTCACGAGCGCGACACCGAAGCCCGGCTCGGACACCAGCACGTAGCGGTGCATCGAGGTCTCGAACTTCGCGGCCTCCCACGAGGTGTTGGTGTGGGTCACCCGCTTCTGCGCGCCGAACTGCGTCTCGGCGACGGTGTGCTCGGCGCGGACGTCGAGCGGGAAGGCCACCTTGAGGAACTTCTCGGTCTCGTGCCAGTCGGTCACCTGGTCGAACTCCAGGGTGCGGGACCCCGGCGCCAGGACGATCTCCTGCGTCACCGTCGAGTCACCGAACGCCCGGGACACGACGACCCGTGCGGCCCCGGTGTCGTCGACCGACGCGGTCAGCCCGGTGGTCGACACGAGGTCCTCGACGCGGTTGCGGTAGTACCGGTCGACGTCCCACGCGTCCCACATGTTCGGGAAGTCCTGGTGCAGCTGCAGCAGGTTCGCCGCCTGGCCGGCCGCGATCGCCTCGCGCCCGCTCGCCAGGTCGACGGCGCTCGTCACGAGCCCCTGCGCGTCGACGACGACCCGCACCAGGTCGTTCGCCAGCACGTACCCGCCGTCCTGCTCGGTCAGGGACACGGCGGTCGCCGCCGCCACGTCGGTCGCCACGACGGCACCCTGCGCGGGTGCACCGGCCTGGAGGAACGGGGCCGGGTTCACGACGACGGCCGCGTCCCCGGCGCCGGCGAGCGCCGAGAGCGCCTGGTCGATGATCGTGGTCAGCGCCGCGGCCGTCTCGGCGTACCGCTCGACCGCTTCGCGGTGCACCCACGCGATCGAGGTGCCCGGCAGGATGTCGTGGAACTGCTGGAGCAGGACCTGCTGCCACAGGGCGTCGAGCTCGTCGTACGGGTAGGCGAAGTCGGTGCGGGCGGCGGCGGTCGCGGCCCAGAGCTCGGCCTCGATGAGCAGCTGCTCGCACCGGCGGTTGCCCTGCTTCGTGCCGTGCTGCGACGTGAGCGTGGCCCGGTGCAGCTCGAGGTACAGCTCCCCCACCCACACGGGCGGATCGGTCAGTTCGGACTTCGCCCGGTCGAAGAACGTGTCCGGGTGCTCCCAGCGGACCTTCGCGCTGCCCTCGAGGTCAGCCAACCGTGCGGCGGTGCCGGTCATCTCGCGGGTGGTGCCACCGCCGCCGTCGCCCCAACCGACCGGGGCGATCGAGCCGCTGGCGAGCCGGTTCTCGCGGAACTGGCGGGAGGCCTTCGCGACCTCGCTGCCGGACAACCGCGAGTTGTAGGTGTCCATCGACGGGAAGTGCGAGAACACCCGCGACCCGTCGATGCCCTCCCACAGGAACGTGTGGTGCGGGAACTTGTTCACCTGGTTCCACGAGATCTTCTGCGTGAAGAACCACTCGAAGCCCGCGCGGCGCATGAGCTGCGGCAGCGCCGGCGAGTACCCGAAGCTGTCCGGCAGCCAGACGCCCTTGGGTCGGATGCCGAACTCGCGCTCGAAGAACCGCTGGCCCTGCGAGAACTGCCGGACGATGCTCTCGCCGGTCGGCATCACGGTGTCGGACTCGACCCACATGCCGCCGATCGGCAGGAACCGGCCGGCCTCGACCGCGGCCTTGACCCGGGCGTAGACCTCGGGGCGGTGCTCCTTGATCCACGCGTACTGCTGCGCGCTCGACATGCCGTACAGGAAGTCGTCGGTCTGGTCGATGAGCTCGGTCATGGTCGACGTGGTGCGGGCGACCTTGCGGATGGTCTCGCGCACGGGCCAGAGCCAGGCGGAGTCGATGTGGGCGTGCCCGACGGCCGAGATCGTGTGCGCCGAGGCCTCGGCGGGAGCGGCCAGCACCTCGGCGAGCGCCGCACGGGCGTCCCCGGCGGTCTCCGGGATGTGCTGCAGGTCGAGCGCGTCGAGGGCGTCGTCGAGGGCCTGCAGGATCCGCATGCGTCGGGGTCCGGCGGGCAGCTCGGCCTGCAGTTCGAGCAGGACGTCGATGTCGAGGGCGAGTTCGTGCACCTCGGACTCGAAGACGGCGAGCTCCATCCGGCGGGTGGCGTAGAGGCGCTTCGAGGACGCGGTCTGCACGTCACCCTCCTGTGTCGGCAGGAAGGGGTGGTAGTCGAGCAGGACGGGGTTCGATGCGGCCTCGACGAACAGTTCGACGGTCTCGCCGCCCTCGGCCCGCTCGGTGACCAGGACCCACTGGTTGCGCGGGTTGATCGACTTCACGGGGGTGCCGTCGGCCAGGTAGACGAGTCCCTCGCACTGGAACCCGGGCATGTTCTTGTCGAAGCCGAGGTCGATCACGGCCTCCACCCGGCGTGCGGCCCACTCGGTCGGTACGGTCCCGGTCAGCCGGAACCACGTCGTGCCCCAGGCCGCGCCCCACGGGGTGCCGACCTCGTAGGGCTCGAACGTGAGCGCGAGCCCCTCGGTCGGCGGGACCGGCTCCCCCGGCAGCTCGTGCCACGCGGCCCGGAGGGCCGTCGTGGTCGCGTGCACCGCGGGGGTGATCCGCTCGTCGAGCACCCGTCGGGCGCGTCCGGTGGTGAGGGGGATGTCGTCGTGCATGGGGCCTTCCGGGGTCAGGGCGTCGTCGCCGGGTGGGCGACGCGGACGGTGGTGGTGTCGAGGTCGGACGGCACGTCGACGCAGCGGTCGATGCCCCGCGCGGCCAGCAGCGCGGTGTCCGACAGTCGGGAGCGCAGGACGACCTGGGGCCCGCGGCCGTCCGGTGCGGCCCCGGCCAGGGCGAGCCAGGCGGCGGCGAACCGACCGCCGGGGGCGCAGTCGGCGCGGGTGCCGTGCCGGTCGGTGCCGTCGGACAGCACGTCGTCGAGGACGAGCGCGGTGGTCGGCGGTGCGGCACGGGCGTCTCGGGTGTGCTCGGCGCGGGCGAGGACGGCGAACGCCTCGCCGGCGGGCTTCAGGCGTCCGTCGTTCGTGAACAGCCCGAGGTCGTACTCGAGCTCCGGGAAGTCCGCGAGCGACCGGGCGACGTCGTGGGAGCACCACCACGTCACCCCGAGCACCTGCTGCGCGTCGAGGACGTGCCGGATGGTCTGCTCGGTGAACGCGGCGGCGTCGGCGGGGTCGACGACGTTGGTGGGGGCGCCGACCTCCTGCAGCCAGTTCGGTCGGGCGGCGTCGCGGTTCCAGGCCGCGGCGAGCTGGAGCAGGTACTCCCCGTGCCGCACCGACCCGGCTCCGAGGGCACCGTGCAGGGCCGCCGAGCCGTTGAACACCCACGAGTGCGTGACGGTGGCGTCACCGTGGTCCGCCGCGTGCTCGGGGCCGAAGGGCTGGGCGTCGTCGTACCAGGCCGCGTCGTACTGCGCGACGGTGACCAGTGGCCCGGGACGCGACCCGGTGGCGGAAGCGACCGACGAGGCGGGGTCGAGCCGCGCCTCCACGCCGACCGACACGGACGACGCGGGCGACGCCGACGACCCGTCCGACAGCCCCGCCCGCGCCGCTGCGACCATCGCCGCCGCCCACGCGTGCCCCTGCTCCCCCGTGATCGTGTGCGGTGCGGGGTGCGGGGCGTGTGCGAACTGGTTGACCTCGTTGCCGATGGTGATGCCGAGCAGGTTGGGCTTGTCGGCGACCGCTCCGGCGAGCGCCCGGACGTAGGCGGCGGTCGACGCGACCACGTCCGGGTCCGTGAACATGTTGCGGCGGTGCCAGCTGTCCAGCCAGGACGGCACGAAGTCGAAGCTGGACAGGTGCCCCTGCAGGGCGTCCACGTTGACGTCGAGTCCGAACGAGCCGGCGAGGTCGACGACCGTCGTGACGTCGTCGAGGGCCTGCTGCCGGATGAGCGTCCGGTTCGGCTGAACCACCGGCCAGAGCGGGAAGATCCGCACGTGGTCGGCGCCGATCGACGCGATGGCCTCGAGGTCCCTGGCGGTGTCCGACCGCGAGAAGTCGAGCCACGAGTGGAACCAGCCGACCGAGGGCGTGTAGTTGACCCCGAACCGCATCAGCCCTTCACACCGCCCTCTTCGACGCCCTTGAAGAAGAAGCGCTGCAGGACGGCGAAGATCACGGCGATCGGGATGAAGGCGATCATGGTGCCGGCCGCGATCATCCGCTGGTCGGTGGCGAACGTGCCCTGCAGATACTGCAACCCGACGGTCAGGGTGAGGTTCTCGGGCGACTGCAGCACGATGAGCGGCCAGAGGAAGTCGTCCCACGCACCGATGAACGAGAAGATCGCGATGACCGCGATGGTCCCCTGCACGGCGGGCAGCGAGATGTAGCGCAGACGTTGCATCGCGTTCGCACCGTCCATCACCGCGGCCTGGTCGATCTCTTCGGGGATCTGCCGGAACGCGTTGAACATCAGCAGGACGTTGAGCGCCGCGATCATGCCGGGCAGGGCGACCCCGACCAGGTTGTCGGCGAGGCCGAGGTCCTTCACGGTGACGAACTGCGAGATGATCGTCGCCTCGCCGGGCAGCACGAGGGTGCCGAGGAACAGGCCGAGCACGAGCTTCCGGTGCCGCCACTGCAGGCGGGCGAGGGCGAAGCCGGCCAGGGTCGCGAACACGATGTTGCCGAGCACGTCGATCGCGGCGACGAGCAGGGAGTTGCCGATGTACCGCCACACCGGGATCGCGGCGGCGACCTTCAGGTAGTTCTCGATGGTCGGCTCGGACGGGATGAACGACGGGTTCGCCGTGTAGATGTCCTCACCGGCGCCCTTGAGCGACGTGGACAGCTGCCAGAGGAACGGGCCGATCGTGATGAAGAGCACCACGATGAGCAGGACGTAGCGGACGACCTTCTCGCGGGTGGACATGACGCCCCAGACCGCGCGGCGCCGCTTGCGTCCGTCGCGTCCGCCCCGTCCGTTCTGCCTGGAGGCCCGTCCGGCGCCCGTCGCGCCGGTCACGTCCGGCGTCGGGCTGGCTGCGCCCTGCGCGCCGCCGATGACGGGTTCGGTCGTGCTGGTCGTGTTCGTCACTTGTCCGCCTTGCTGTTCATCCGGGCGAGGGCGAGCATCGGCACGAGCGTCACGACGAAGAGCAGGAGGCTCAGGGCGGACGCGTAGCCGAGGTTGCCGGTGAAGCCGCGGGCGTACTGCTGGATGAGCATGACGAGCGAGTTGTCCTGCCCGCCGGGTCCGCCGGTGCCGTTGGTGAGGATGTAGAGCTCGCTGAACACCCGGAGCGCGGAGACGCACACCAGGATCCCGACGAGTGTCATGGTGCCGCGGACCCCGGGCATCGTGACCGACCAGAAGCGCCGGACGGCTCCGGCGCCGTCGAGGGCGGCGGCCTCGTGCAGGTCCTTGCCGACGTTCCCGAGGGCGGCCAGGAAGATGATCATGTAGTAGCCGAGCCCCTTCCACACCGTCAGGCTGATGGCGCTGAGGAGCAGCAGCCACCGGTCGGTCAGGAACGGGACGCTGCCCTGCACGACGCCGAGGGCCTGCGCCATCTCGTTGATGACGCCGCGGTCGTCGAGGATCCACGTCCAGATGAGCCCGACGACCACCGCGGACGCGATGACCGGCGTGTAGAACGCGGTGCGGAAGAACGCGATCCCGGGCAGCTTCTGCTGCACGAGCACCGCGATGAGGAGCGGGAGGACCGTCAGCAGCGGCAGGCACACCGCCATGTAGATGACGCTGTTGAGCAGCGCCTCCCACACCTGCGGATCGGCGAGCAGGGTCTCGAAGTTCTGGACCCCGACCCACTGGCTGACGCCGCCGAGCGGGCTGGCGTTCGTGAACGACAACCGGACCGTGTTGATCGAGGGCCACAGGCTGAACGCGACGAGCCAGATCAGTGCCGGCAGGACGAGCAACCAGGGCGTGTACCAGCGGTTCGCACGCATGACGATCCTCCCTCTTCCTTCTCCGGGGCCGGATCAGCCGTTGGCCAGCAGGCTGTTCATCTTGGTCTGGGCGGTCTCGAGCGCCTGCTTCGGCGCCACCTGGCCCTTCATCGCGAGGGCGATCTGCTGGTCGAGGAAGTCCGTCATCGCGGAGTTCGCCTCGACCGGGTTGATGACCTTCGCCGTCTTCAGGGCCTCGTTCGCGAGGACCCGGGCCTCGCCGTTCACGGTGCCGTCGTCCTTCGAGAAGTACGGGTCGGACTGCGACGACGTGGTGGACGGGAAGATGTTGACCTTGTGGGCGAACGCCTCCTGGTTCTCCGCGTTCGTCATGAACTTCGCGAAGGCCTCGGCGGTGGCGAGGTGCTTCGACTTGCTCGAGACCGACAGGCCCTGCACGTAGAGCGGCGGGGTGTCGAGTGCGGGGCTGACGGTGACCTTGCCCTTGAGCGACGGGTTGTTCTTCTCGAAGTCGGCGAGCGAGGTGGCACCACCGGTGGTCCAGGCGACCTTGGCCTGCGTGAACAGGGTGGAGTTGCCGAGGTAGTCGCTGTTCAGCACGTTGGAGGGCATGTAGCCGTCCTGGTACGCGTCCTTGTAGCGGTCGATCAGGTCGGCGGCCTTGGACGAGTCGGCGAAGGTGAACTTCGTGCCGTCGGCGTTGAGCACCTTGACGCCGGCGAGCGTGAAGTCACCGAGGCCGGGCTTCCGGCTCATCAGGTAGTCGGTCGGGCAGTTGTCGTGCATGGTCTTCGCCTGCGTGAACAGCTCGTCGGTGGTCTTCGGCGGGTTCTTCGCGTCGAGGCCGCACTTGGCGAACATCGTCGAGTTCCAGTAGTTCACGTCGGTGTTGAGGTACCAGGGGTACCCGAACGTGCCGTCCACTCCCTTGTACTTGTACGAGTCCAACGCGCCGGCGACGTACGTGCTGGCGAGCTTCGAGTCGTCCTTCGCGACGTCCTGCAGGAACCCGCGCTTCGCGAGGGGCAGGGCGATGTCCGGCGGCAGGTTGATCACGTCGGGCAGGCTGTTCGACGAGGCCTGGCTGAGCACCTTGTCGGCGTACCCGTCGCCGGGCTGGTCCTGCAGCTTGACCTTCGCGTCCGGGTGGGCCTGCTCGAAGTCCTTGATGACCCCGTTGAGGTACCCCGTGTAGGTCGGCGTGAGCGCCCAGGTCTGCAGGGTGATGGTGCCGCTGATCTCGCCGCCGCCGTTGTCGGCCGCGTTCCCGCCGCTCGAGCAGCCGGTCAGGACGAGCGCCGTGGCGGCGGCCGTCGCGAGCAGCGCGGTGGCGCGGCCCCTCGTCATGCGTGTGGTGGTCCTCATGGCGTCTGACTCCCTCGTCATAGCTGAACCGGTTCAGCAGCAGTCACCGAACCCGTGTGTGGCAGCCACTGTGAATGACTAAAGCGCTATAGTCAACCCTGTGGCCACCAAGCGTCGAACGACGATCGCCGACATCGCCGCGCGGGCCGGCGTGTCCATCAGTGCGGTGTCGTTCGCGTTGAACGACCGCCCCGGTGTCTCCGACGAGACCCGTCGCCGCGTGCGCGAGATCGCCCGCGAGCTCGACTGGCAGCCGCACACCGCGGCCCGGGCACTCGGCGGCGCGAAGGCCGGTTCCATCGGCTTCGTGCTGAACCGCCCGGCCCGGACCCTGGGCACGGAGTCGTTCTTCGGCGACCTGATCTCCGGCATCCAGCTCGGGCTCGCCGGCACCCACGTCGGCATGAACCTGCTCGTCGCGCGTGATGCCGAGGAAGAACTCGAGACCTACCGGGACTGGTGGCGCGGACACCGTGTCGACGGCGTGATCGTGATCGACCCTCGTCGCGACGACGCCCGGCTCGCCCTGCTCGCCGACCTCGGCATGCCGACCGTCGTCGTCGGCTCGCACCCCTCCCCCGACGGCGCAGCACCCACGGTCTGGATCGACGACTCGGACGCCACCGACACCGTTCTGCGGTACCTGCACGCTCTCGGGCACCGACGCATCGCGCACGTCGCCGGGCGGCCCGAGTTCGAGCACACCGCCATGCGCATGGACCGGCTCCGGGCGTTCGCTGCCGACGAGGGGCTCGACGACGCGGTCTCGGTGCCGACGGACTACTCGGCCGAGGCCGGCGCGAGCGCCACCCGCACCCTGCTGTCCCGGAGCGTCCGACCGACCGCGATCGTCTACGACAACGACGTGCTCGCCGTCGCCGGGCTGGGCGTGGCGAGCGAGATGGGCGTCGCGGTGCCCGGCGACGTCTCGATCGTGTCCTTCGACGACTCGGCGATGATCCGGCTCGTCCGGCCGGCGATCACCTCGCTCACCCGCGACACGGTCGAGCTCGGACAGCGTGCGGCGACCCTGCTGCGCGCGCAGATCGACGCCAGCGCCCCGCTCCCCTCACGCCCGGGCCCCTCGCTCACCCTGAGCGTCCGCGAGTCCACCGGCCGCGCCCCCGCCTGACCCGCTTCGGACGTCGGCGCCGACGACCCGCTCCCGCTCCCGCCGCTGATTCCGCCCGCTCCCGCTCCCGCCGCTGATTCCGCCCGCTCCCGCTCCCGCCGCTGATTCCGCGCGCTCCCGCTCCCGCCGCTGATTCCGCGCGCTCAGGCGCCCGCCGTGCTCGCCGGTCCGGCTCCCGCTGCCGCCGCTCCCCCTCCCGCAGCGCGGCGCGGCTGCCTGCAACTGGCGCACGCACCGCACTGCACTGCACCGACGCGGGACGACGTGGTCTTCTCCGCGCCGTGACGGTTCTGGTTCACGAAACCCGAGGATCGTGAACCAGAACCGTCATCGATGCGGATCGGAACCTCCTTCCCCGCGGTCGACGGTCACCGGCGGGTCGTCGGGGGTCGGACCCGCTCGAGGGCTCGCCGCATGGACGACGTCGTGCTGAAGCCGAAGCGTGTCGCGACGTCGGACGGGCGGTCGCCACGGGTGAGTGCGCTGCGGACGGCGAGACTGCGGTACCAGCGGCCGAGCTGCGCGGGCGAGCATCCCGTTGCTGCGGCGCACCGGCGCTCGAGGGCGCGCTCCGACATCCGGACACCGACGAGGATGCCCTGCAGAGACGACGGACCAGCCGGATCGAACAGGCGGTCGAGGATCCGCGCGAGACCGTTGTCGCCGAGCATCGGGGGCGGGTTGTCGCGGAGCACCGTCGTGACGACGAGCCGGGCGAGGGCCTGCTGCTGCGCGCCGTGCCACCTCCCGCCGTCGAGGTGCCCGACGTGGCGCAGCGCGAGGCCGACGTCTGGCGAGGGCGCACCGGGTGGGCCGGTGCTCGCGATGGGCGGGAGTGCGAGGACCTCGTCGACGAGCGGGCCGAGCGTTGCGGCACCGACGAGGACACCGGTGAGCGCGAAGAGCGCCTCGTGCGGGAACGCGTACGTCTCCGCGACGCGGGGCGGGCCGGAGCGCTCGGGGCCCGTGCTGATCGTGATCGTCGCGTGCCCTTCGACGAGGGCGGCGGTGCCGGCGTCGACGATCGCGATGTCGTCTCCGCGCCGGATCCACACGGAACGGGACCGCGTCGCCACCCAGACGTGGGTGCCCGTCGGTTCGACGTCGAGCGTCCACGCCTCGTCGTCGGACCGGACCTCGGTGCCCGGCCCCACCTGGAGCCCGACGGCGTCGATCAGTGCTCGGAGCGCATCAGCCATCCGACGAGCGTGATCCACGGGCAGGACGCGCGGGCGTGGATCGGGCGACCTGTGGAAGAGGGGGGATAACCCCACCCGGGGTGGGGAGAGGGCAGGATGGGGGAACGGCTCCGCGATCGCGAGGCTGGATGCATGACCGACACCGACCGCCTCGACCAGGCGCGAACCGTCCCGCTGGACGACGTCACGCCTTCGCCCGACCAGGCCCAGACCGTCCCGCTGGGCGACTCCGTGCCCCCTGGAGCCACCAAGCCGATGCCCCAGTACCCGCGCCAGCACCAGCAGGACCCCCAGGACGCCCCGCAGTCCCCGCCGGCGTCGTGGAGCGCCACCCCGCGGGTCGGGTCCGGTCCGGTCGGTGGTTCCGGTCGCGGGTCCGGCATGACCGCCGGGCAGTTCTACCACGACGCGTGGAGGCGCCTGCCGCGGGACTTCGGCTACATGGCGCTCACCGCCGTGCTGCTCTGCACGCTGTACTTCGCGTTCCCGACGGCGATCTTCGGTGGCGGGTTCCGGGACCTGTTCAACCCCTTCGTCCTGCTCATGTTCTTCATCGCGCTGTTCGTGGCGCGGTGGCTCGGACAGTTCGAGAAGCTCCGCATGAGCTGGGCCGACCGACGCCCGATCCGCCCGGTGGACTGGACGCCCCGGTGGCAGCAGAACTGGTGGACCCGTACCGGCTCGGCCGTCGCCAACCCGCACTACTGGCTTTACCTGCTGCACGCCGCGGTCGTCTACCCGCTCGTCGCGGTCGTGACCGTCGGGACCGGTGCACTGCTGCTCGTCGGCTTCGCCTGGCCGATCGTCGTGGGCGGACTGTACTTCGCGAACAACGTCCGGGTCGGCTACTTCACGGACAGCGTCGGGTTCGTGACCGGCGTCGGCGCCCTCGGCCTGCTGTCGATGGCCGCCTCGGTCGTGCTCTTCCCGCTCTGGGCCCGCGGATCCGTCCTGGCGCACTACTGGGTCGACTTCGGCCTGCTGGGCGGCTTCCGCGCCGAGCAGCTCGAGCAGCGCGTCGCCGGCCTGCAGGCCTCCCGCGCCGGTGCCGTCACCGCCGAGGGGCAGGCACTCCGCCAGATCGAGCGCGACCTGCACGACGGCCCGCAGCAGCGGCTGGTGCGACTCCGCATGGACCTGTCCGCCGCCGAGCGCGCCTTCGAGAAGGACCCCGAGAAGGCCAAGCAGCTCATCGGTGAGGCGTCCGAGCACGCCCAGGACGCCCTCGACGAACTGCGCGCCCTGTCCCGCGGCTTCGCTCCGCCGATCCTGCTCGACCGCGGACTCGTCGCGGCGCTCGAGGCACTGGTCGCCCGCACCCCGATCCCGGTCGGTCTGGACGTCCGGCTGCCCGAGGGCCTGGAGCTCGCCACGGAGATCCAGCGCAACGTGTACTTCACGGTGAGCGAGCTGCTGACGAACACCATGAAGCACGCCGGCGCCACCACCGCCGGGGTGTACCTCGGGCTGGTCGTCGACGCCTCGGGCCTCTGGTACCTGACGGTCAGCGTCACCGACGACGGCCGGGGCGGTGCCCGACCGCAGCAGGGCCACGGGATCGAGGGCCTGATCGGCCGCATGCGGGCCCTCGACGGCGACCTGGTCGTCTCGAGCCCCGAGGGTGGCCCGACCGAGGCCACCGCCCGGATCCCCCTCGGTGCCCTGAACGGCGTCCCGACGGCGGCGAACCAGCGGTCGTGACCCCACGGGGGCGCCCGCGCTCCCACTAGGCTGGTCGGCATGACAGACGGCCCGGATGCAGCACGCATCCGGGCCGTCGTCGTCGACGACGCCGTCCTGCTGCGCGAGGGCCTGGCCCGCGTGCTCGACGAGGCCGGCATCGACGTCATCGGGCAGTACTCCGACGCCCGGGCCTTCCTGGCGACGCTGCCCGAGGGTGCACCCGACGTCGTGGTGATGGACGTGCGGATGCCGCCGACCTTCACCGACGAGGGTGTCCGCGCCGCCGTCGAGACCCGCCGGATCGCTCCACGGACGGGTGTGCTCCTGCTCTCCCAGTACGTCGAGGCCACCTACGCCGAGGACGTCCTCGCGGCCGGCGCGACCGGCATCGGCTACCTGCTCAAGGACCGCGTCACCCGGCTCGAGGAGATCGACGACGCCGTCCGCCGCATCGCCGCCGGGGGCACCGTGCTCGACCCCGAGGTCGTCACGCAGCTGATGAGCCGCCGCCGCGACCCGCTCGCAGCCCTGACCCCGCGCGAGCGTGACGTGCTCGGGCTGATGGCCGAGGGCCGCACGAACGCCGCGATCGCCCGCGCCCTGGTGATCGGCACCGGAGCCGTCGAGAAGCACGTGTCGAGCATCTTCGGCAAGCTCGCGCTCGAGGACACCGGAGAGGACCACCGCCGCGTCCTCGCCGTCCTCGCCTACCTCGGATGAGCCGAGCCCGAGGATGAGCCGAGCCCAAGGATGAACCGGGTCCCCGCACCCCTGCTGGCCCTCACCGCGATGGTGTCCGTCCAGCTCGGCGCCGCGATCGCGAAGACCCACTTCGACGACGTCGGCGCGGTCGGTGCCGCCACGCTGCGGCTCGTCATCGGCGCCGTCGTGCTCGCCCTGGTGGTCCGTCCCCGCGTCCGGCACTGGACGCGGGCGCAGTGGCTCGGTGCGGTCGGCCTCGGCCTGGCGCTCGGCGGCATGAACGTCTTCATCTACCTGTCGTTCGCGAGCATCCCGATCGGTGTCGCCGTGACGATCGAGTTCCTCGGGCCGCTCGCCCTGTCGCTCGTGCACACCCGGCGCTGGCGCGATGCACTGTGGGCCGTGCTGGCGCTCGCGGGGGTCGTGCTGCTCGGCGTCGGCCCGACCGCGGTGACCGAGGTGGGCGGGGTCGTCTGGGCGGTCCTCGCTGCCGCGTGCTGGGCGGGCTACATCGTGATGAACCGGCACGTCGGCGCCGCGATCCCCGGCGTCGACGGGCTCGTCGTGTCGATGGTGGTCGCGATGCTCGTGTCGTTGCCGTTCGGGCTCCGGTCCGCGGTCGACGGCGTCCTGCGCGAACCGACGCTCCTGCTCGTCTTCGGCGCCGTCGCCGTGCTGTCCAGCGTGCTGCCGTACGCCCTCGAGATGCTCGCGCTCCGCCGGATGCCGACACGCGTGTTCGGCGTGCTGCAGAGCCTCGGCCCGGCGATCGCTGCCCTGGCCGGCCTCGTCGTGCTGGCCGAGGGGCTCTCGGTGCTCGAGACGGTCGCCCTGGCGTGCGTCACCGCCGCGAGCGTCGGCGTGACGCTCTCGGCCCGTCGCCGACGCGGCGGAAGCACGGGGTGAACGAAGAGGAGGCCCGGATCACGTCCGCCGACGGCGGTGCGTGATCCGGGCCTCCTGAGAAGACCGTCTACTCGTCGCGCAGGAAGTCTGCGTACGTGGGTTCCGACTGCTCACCCGACAGGAGGGACGGATCGTTGATCCGACGCTCGACGTAGGCGCTGATGACCTCGGGCGGGGTGAGCACGTGGGCGACCCAGGACGGCACCGCTGCGTTCTTCATGGTGCCTCCTTCGTGAGAACGGGTCCGGATCGAATGCCTCGATCAGTGAGTTACTTGCTGAACCCGCGCTCGCTAAACCATCCTCGGGGTGCGGGTGGAAGTCAACGCAGTGCGTTCTGTGGACTCCGGTTCGCGCTGTCCCGGTCGGCACGGAGCGTGCGGTGCTTCACCGCGGAGCGCCACACCCACGCCTCGGCCTGCTGCCCGAACTGCGCCCACTCCACCAGCACGGCGTCGCGGGTCCAGCTCTTGGCGAAGGCCTTCACCCGGACGTGGAAGGTCGGGAACTGGATCCACGCCCAGACCGGCTTCGGGGTGACGGCGTGGCAGACGTCGCCGCCGCGGGCGTCCTCGGACAGGGAGTACGCGCGCGGACGCTCGACCTCCGGGTGTTCCGGGGGCTGCCACCGGTTCTCGCGACGCCGTCCCACGACGGTATTCGAACGTGTGTTCGAACGACAGTCAAGTCGACCGCGCCGTCTGGACGACGACCTGGCGTCGGACGGGCGTGTCGTCGGCGAGCGGCGAGCCGGGGCGGATGGGCACGCGTTCCCACCTCGTTGACGGTTCTGGTTCACGATCCCCGGGCGGCGCGAACCGGAACCGTCATCGCGCGGACACGAACGTCCGTCCCTCGCCGGGCAGAGCAGCGGGAGTCGACGCACACTCCGGCTCCGGCTCAGCCCGCGCGGGCCGCCAGACGCTCGGAGCGTCGGCGTGCCTGCTCCCCGGGGTCCGGCACCGGGGCGGCCTGGATGAGCCGTCGTGTGTACGGGTCCTGGGGCGAGCGCAGGATGGCGTCGCGCGTGCCGTGTTCGGCGACCCGGCCACCGTGCAGCACGACGACCCGGTCGCACAGGGTGTCGACCACGGCGAGGTCGTGCGTGACGAACAGGCACGCGAACCCGAGGCGCTCCTGCAGCTCGCGGAACACGTCGAGCACGCGGGCCTGCACCGACACGTCGAGTGCGCTCGTCGGCTCGTCGGCGATCAGGAGCGCGGGGTCGAGCGCCACCGCGCGGGCGATCGCGACGCGTTGCCGTTGGCCGCCGGAGAGTTCGTGCGGGTAGCGCTCGGCGTACCCGCCGTCGAGACCGACGTCGGCGAGGAGCCGTTCGACACGCTCCTCGACCTGCACCGCCGGCAGCCGGAGGATCTGGCGGAGCGGCTCGGCGACGGTCTGCCCGACGGTGTACCGGGGGTTGAGCGACCGGAGCGGGTTCTGGAACACCACGCCGACGTGCTGGCGCATCTGCCGGCGGGCGGCTCGTCGTGCGCCGGCGACGTCGGTGCCGTCGACGACCACCGAGCCCGAGGTGATCGGCGCGAGGCCCACCGCGGCCCGGCCGATGGTGGTCTTGCCACTGCCGGACTCCCCCACCAGGCCGACGATCTCGCCACGGCCGACGGTGAACGACACGTCGTCGACGGCACGGAAGCGCCCGCGCAGGGCGCCGCCGTACTCGACCACGAGGTGCCGGACGTCCAGGACGGCGGCCGGGGGCTCCGTGGCGGAGCCGAGCCGGGCCTCCAGACCGGACCCGGTGCCCATGCGCGGGACCGCAGCGAGGAGTTCGCGCGTGTAGTCGGCGGACGGTGCGGCGAAGACCGCCTCGGCGGTGCCGGTCTCGACGACGCGGCCTCGGCGCATCACGACCACGCGGTCGGCGAGGTCCGCGACGACGCCCATGTCGTGGGTGATGAGCAGGATCGCGGTGCCGGTGCGCTCGCGCAGCGCGCGGAGGACGTCGAGCACCTCGGCCTGCACGGTGACGTCGAGGGCGGTCGTCGGCTCGTCCGCGATGAGCAGGTCCGGGTCGGCGGCGAGCGCCATCGCGATCATCACGCGCTGGGCCTGCCCGCCGGAGAGTTCGTGCGGGTACTGGCCCAGGCGGCGTTCGGGTTCGGGGACCTCCACGGCGCGGAGCAGCTCGAGCGAGCGTTCCCGGACGGCGGCGCGGTCGTGCTGGCCGTCGGTGCGTCGGACGGCCTCGGCGAGCTGGAACCCGATGGTGAACACCGGGTTCAGCGCCGCGGACGGGTCCTGGAAGATCATCGACACGCTGCGGCCCCGGACCGACCGGAGGGTGCGCTCGTCGGTGCCGATGACCTCGAGGTCGCCGAGCCGGATGCTCCCCGAGGCGCGCGCACCGTCGGGGGCGATGCCCATCGCGGTCATCGCGGTCATGCTCTTGCCGGAGCCGGACTCCCCCACGACCGCGACGACCTCGCCCCGGGCCACGGTGAACGAGGCGTCGTCGACGGCGCGGACCACCTCGCCGTCCACGTCGAAGGTGACGGTGAGGTGCTCGACGGTCAGGACGTCGGTGGTGCCGCTCATGGGGTCTCCGGGGGGTCGGTGTCGTCGCGGGCGGCCTTGAAGGCCTCCCACTCCTCGAGCATCTTGCGGTGGTAGCCCTGCAGCCACTGCATGTAGTCGCGGCCGTTGAGCAGACGCTCGCGGACCTCGGCGTCCACGTCGCCCGTGCCGGTGCGGCCGGCGCCCTCGACGACGGCGAGCCCGCGGCCGATGATGTCGCGCTGCCGGTCGAGGTACTTCCGTTCGCTGGCGAGCCAGGAGCCCCAGACGTCGGCCTCGGCGCGGAAGTAGTGACTGCGCTCGCCGGGGACGATGTGGCGCTTCACGAACCCGGAGTCGACGAGCCGTCGGGTGGCCATCGACACCGACCCCGAGCTGGCACCGAGCGCTGCCTGCAGGTCCGACGACGACGAGTGCGGTGCGCGGGTCATCATCAGGTAGCCGAGCACCCGGGCGTCGGTGAGGGGCATGCCAGCGCCGTCGTTGAGCATCAGGGCGAACTCCTCGACGAACGCCTGGCGCTCCGGTCCGAGCAGCCGGTCGTCGTCGGCGTCGGTGCCGGCGCCGTCGGTGCCGTCGGCGCCCCTGTCGTCCGTCACGAGGCCAGCCCGGCGGCCACCTCGGGTCGCTCGTCCGGGATCGACCACGGCTCCTGCGACATGCCGCCACCGCCACGGATCGCCCGCACGGTGCCGTCCTCGTCGCGGGTGTAGGTGATGTCCTCGTCGACCGAGCCGAAGCGGTTGCCGTGGGTCATCCGCAGGGTGTCGGCGTCGACGACCTCGAGTCGGGTGGGGGTGTCCATCGGCTCGGCGCCGGACGGGTCGACCTCGACGAGCCGGTCACCGATCCGGGCGACGTCGGTGACGCCCCACGGGTTGGCGAAGCGTCCGGTGAACGTGGCGGTGTCGACGTCGTCGGGTACCGGGGTCCCCGGGGCGTCGGCGTCGGCCGCGGCGTCGAGCATGGCGATGACCGCGGTGGCGACGAGCGTGGCGGGTCCGGCGGCGGCACTCGTGAGCACGGACACGACGAGCCCGGACGCCGGGTCGAACATCGACTGGGTGATGTGGCCGGGGAACCCACCCGAGTGGCCGCGGATCTCGCGTCCGTCGATCCGGTCGACGATGAACCCGGCACCGTAGCCGCGGGCCGCGGGGTCGTCGGTGGCGCTCCAGGCCTTCCGCTGCGCGAGGCGCTTGGAGTGGTCGTCGAGCAGGGTGCCCTGCCCGATCACGTGCTGCGAGAAGTAGCGGACCAGATCGGACGCGGTGCCGTGGAACCCGGTGGCGGCGGCCATCGCGCGGGTGTCGACGTGGTCGATGCGCTGCCGGTGCCGGGCGGTGTGGAAGCCGGTGTACCCGACCACGAAGTCGTCGGCGCGTGCGGGGTCCCAGTCGGGGCCGGTGTTCCGCAGGCCCAGGGGTTCGGTGATCGACTCGCGCACGAAGTCGTTGTACGACTGCCCGGACACCGCGGCGATGACCAGGCCGAGCAGGGAGTAGCCGAGGTTCGAGTAGTTGAACGACGAGCCGGTCGGCACCTTCTGGCCCCGGTCGAGCACGAGCGCCAGGAGTTCCTGCTCGTCGGGGAACGGGCGGAGCAGGGACCAGTAGTCGCCGTCGTGTCCGTCGCGGATGACGCCGGCGCCCATCTCCATGAGCTCGCGCAGGGTGGCGTCGGCGAGCGGCGAGCCGCCGTCGACCAGGACCGGGACGTACGTGCCGACGGTGTCGTCGAGCCGGAGCGACCCGCGCTCGGCGAGCTGCAGCAGGGCCGTCGCGGTGAAGGTCTTCGAGTGCGAGGCGATGCGGAACAGGTCGGAGGTGGTCAGGCGGCGCCCGGCCTCGACGTCGGCGTAGCCCCAGGCCTCGTCGAACAGGACCTCGCCGCCGAAGCCGACGGCGACCTGCACGCCGGGCACCCGCAACTGCCACACCTTGTACGACACCCACTCGCGGATGTAGGGCAGGGTCTTCCGGTACGCGGAGAGGGTGTCGGTCACGGTGGTCCTTTCGAAGGGCGGTGGTTCGAGTCTGGCGCGTCGGTCGCGACGGTGCCCGCCGCGACGCACGTCAGCGCCGACGCGGGTCGAGTGCGGCGCGCAGCGTGTCGCCGAGCGCGATGACGGCGAGCACGGTCACGGCGAGGAACGCCGCCGGCGCGATGAGCATGTGCGGGGCCCGGAGGAACTGCGACGTCGCCGCGGACAGCTGCAGCCCCCACGAGATCGCCGGACGCTCCAGCCCGATGCCGAGGTAGGTCAGCGACGACTCGGACACGATGACCCCACCGACGGTGATGGTGGCGAGCACGAGCAGCGGCGAGATCGACGACGGCAGCACGTACCGGGTGGTGATCCGCCACGTCGACAACCCCATCGTCCGGGCGGCGAGCACGAACTCGGCGCCCCGGACGCTGCGGACGCTCGACCGCACGAGCCGGGCCATCGTCGGCCACCCGAACAGGGCGAGCACGAGCGACACGGTGAGCACCGACCGCTCCCCCACGCTGTTCAGCACGACGACGGCGCCGAGCAGGAACGGGAACCCGAGGAACACGTCGGTGAGCCGGGCGAGGACGGCGTCCACCCATCCGCCGACCATGCCCGCGACGGTCCCGACGACGACCGCGACCATGCCGGCGAGCAGGGTCGTGAGCACCGCGACGGCGATCGACGACCGGGTGCCCCAGATGACGTTCGCGTACACGTCGCAGCCCTGCAGGTCGAAGCCGAACGGGTGCCCGGCGGTCGCTGACGCCCCGCTCCGGCCGAGGTCGCACACCCGGGGGTCGCCGTGGCCGAACAGCCCGGCGAACAGCTGCGGGAACGCCGCGATGAGCAGGACCACCACGAGCACCGACGCGGGCACCCAGAACCCCGGCGTCCGTGCGGCGGCGAGCAGTGGCCGACGCCGGACCCCGACGACGGGGTCGACGGTGGCGCCGAGGGCTTCGGTGGTCATCGGGAGGCTCCTGTCCGGACGCGCGGGTCGAGGGCGGCGTGCAGCAGGTCGACGAGCACGCTCGTGACGAGGAACACCAGGATGAGGGCGGTCGAGATGCCGACGACGACGGCACCCTCGTGCGAGCGGATGCCCTGGAACAGCAGGTTCCCGACGCCCGGCAGGTTGAAGATGCCCTCGATGATGACGGTGCCGCCCATCAGGTACCCGAGGTCGGTCGCCAGGTAGGTGGCGGTCGGGATGAGCGAGTTCCGCAGGACGTGCACGCCGACGATCCGGCCCGGCGCGAGCCCCTTGGCGCGGGCCGTCCGCACGTAGTCGGCGTCGAGTGTCTCGATCATCGACGTCCGGGTGAGCCGGGACACCGCGGCCAGGCCGAACAGGGCGATCACGAACGCCGGCAGGACGTACGCGGTCGGCCACCCGGCGCTGACGCCCGCGACCGGGAACCAGTGGAGCCGCACCGAGAACACCAGCTGCAGGGCCACGCCGAGCACGAACACGGGGACGGCTCCGACGACGATGGTGCCGACGAGCACCGTCTTGTCGAGCACGGTGCCGCGCCTGAGCGCCGAGACCACGCCGAGCCCGATGCCGAGGACGATCTCGAGCGCCCAGGCGCTGAGCGCCAGCGTGATCGTCACGGGCCATCGCGAGGCCATCTGCTCGCCGACGGACTGCCCGTTGAAGTCGGTGCCGAAGTCACCCCGGAACAGGCCGCCCAGGTACTGCACGTACTGCAGCCACAGCGGCTGGTCCAGGTGGTACTCCGCCCGCAGCGCCCGCACGACCGAGTCGGTGAGGGGGCGCTCGCCGCCGAGCGCCTTGATCGGGTCACCGGGCAGCGCGAACGTCATCGCGTAGATGAGGAAGGTCACCCCGAGGAACACGATGACCAGGCCGCCGAGTCGGCGACCGACGGCGAGCGTCGGACGCATCACGCGCCTCCCGTCTGTCCCGTGGTGATCAGGGGCGGACGGGAGGCGTGGGTCGGGTCCGCCACGTGCGCCGCGCAGGCGAGGATCGCCCCGTACTGCACGCCCACGAGCTTCCCCACCGGGATCGGCTGCGCACCCGTCGACGCGTCCGCCTGCCAGCGCGCGTAGCGCTCGGCCAGGCGGTCGCGGAGCCGCCGGAGCGGCGCGGACGCCGTGCCGGCGGTCGTCTCCGCCTCGACGGCGCGCAGGAGCATGCCGCCGTAGCGCAGGCGGAAGCAGCGGACGAGGTCCTCGCATCCGAAGCGCTCCGCGACGGTGGCCGTCCGGTCGGCCGGTTCCCGTTCGGCACGGCGGCGGTCGGTGTCCGCGATCCCGGCGAGCATCGGGACGAACGCACGGGAGGCCTCGACGAACGGGGACGGGATCGTGAGCATCGGCGATGCCTCGTCGAGGAACGCCTGCAGCTCCGCACCCGAGGCGCCGAGCTCGTCCGCGCACCGGCGCAGCAGGTCGGCGTACGGCTCGCCGGTCGGGGTCTGGTCGTCGGCGTCGGGGTGGCTCCAGTACGGCAGCTCGGCCACCATGCAGAGGGCGCCGTGCCGCATCGCCCACGCCGCGCTCGATCCGCCGTGGATGTGCTCGCCGGGGTCGACGCCGAGTTCCTCGAGGTAGGCGTACGCCGTCTCGATGCCGTCCATCGCGAACACGGCCGGGGCGAGCTCCCGCAGGTACGGGGACTCCGGCTCCCCGGTGTCGAGCGGCAGCCCGAGTGCGGCCGGCACCGCGTGCAGGGTCTCGACGACGTCGGGCAGGTCCTCGGACAGGTAGTAGTAGACCCCGCCCATCTCACCGTTGTGCAGGCTCACGAGCAGGTCCGGCTCGGTGTCGTCGATGAGCCGCATGAACGCGAGCGTCTCGGGCAGCACCTGGTCGAAGTACACCGACTTGTAGCTGTTCGGGAACGTCCACTCGACCTGGCTGTCCGGAGCGGGCCGGTAGAAGTGCCGCGAGTAGAACACGCGGTCGTGCGGGTCGTGGAACCACGCCTCGTTGAGCCGCATGCCGTCCGGGTCGATCGTCGGGACGATGTGCCAGGTGACGTCGAGCGCCTGCACCCGCTCGTCACCGAGGGCCGTCTCGGCGAGGTGCAGTGCCGTCCACGAACCGATCGGCTCGTTCGGGTGCACCCCGCCGACCACGACGGCCGCGTGCGACCCGGTGCCGATGCGGTAACTGTGCAGGGGTTCGCCGAGGCGGCTCGTGCCGATCCGGGTGACCGTGACCCGGTCGGGGTGCGCCGCGGCGAGCGCGGCGAACCGGGCGTGCAGGTCGTCGACGAGCGGGAAGCCGTCGCGGTCGGGGACGTCGCGGACCAGGTCGAGGACGGTGTGCTGCTCCATGCCCCGCCCTACTTCACGGCGATCTGCGCGATCACGGGGCTGCCCGCCACCGCCGGCAGCTTCGCGATCTTGTCGCTCGTGACGTACGAGTACTTGTCGAAGAAGGTCGGGACGATCGGGAAGTCCTTCAGGACGGCCTGCTGCGTCTTCGTGTAGTACCCGTTCGCCTCGTCCTGCGAGCCGGCGGAGTCGGCCTTCTCGAGCAGCGAGTCGACGTCGTCGGACTGGTAGTAGCCGGTGCACGGGGAGCAGCCGCCGGCCGTGGTGAACAGCGCACGGAGCGTGTTCTGCTGGCTGATGTACAGCGCGCCCCAGTGGCCGAAGTGCGGGCCGGCGACGGTCTTGTCGGTGAGCTCCGAGTAGTAGGACGCCCAGTCGGTGGTGGCCTTCGCCTCGGCGTCGACGCCCAGGTTCTGCCGGATCTGGTTGGCGTACGCCTCGTACAGGGAGTCGAGGCCGGTGCCGCCCGGGTAGACGAGCGTCATGGTGCCGTCGAAGCCGCCGGCACTGGCGAGGAGCTTCTTCGCCGCTGCCGGGTCGAACTCGCAGGCGTCGCCGCAGATGCCCTCTTCGGTGCCGGACATCGACGGTGGGGTCAGCGCGGTGGCCGGGTCGTACAGGCCGCCGTAGATCGCGTCGTTGACCTCGTCACGGTCGATCGACATCGAGATCGCGCGGCGCACGTCGGGGTCGGAGTACCGGTCGTCCCACAGCGGGAATCCGAGGTAGTCGATGCCGGGGGCGTCGAAGGAGTGCAGGCGGTCGCCGAAGTCGGCCTTCGCGCTCGTCATCTTGTCGGTCGGCAGGAACAGCACGTCGGCGTTGCCGGCCAGGACGTCGGTGTACGCGGTGTTCATGTCGGAGTAGCTGCGGAAGGTCACCTCGTCGGTGGCGGGCTTCGTGCCCTCGTAGTCCTTCCAGGCCGTGACGGTGAACTCCTGGTCCGCCTTCCACGCCTTCGTCATCTCGTACGGGCCGTTGCCGATCGGCTTCTTGTCGTACGCCTTCAGGTCGTCGTACGCGGCCTCGGGCATCGGGTAGAACGCCGTCTGGGCCTGGCTGAGCTGCAGGGGGAACTGGCTGTCCGCGTGGGTGAGCGTGACCGTGAAGGTGTCCTTGCCGGTGACCTTCAGCCCCGACATCTCCTTGGTCTTCGGGGTGCCCTTCGCCGGGTTGAGGTCGGTGTACCCGACGATCCCGGCGAGCTGACCGCTGTTCTCCCACGCGTTCGGGCCGTAGGCGACGTGGTTCCAGGCCTTCACGTAGCTCTCCGGCGTGACGGCCTCGCCGTTCTGGAACGTCCAGCCGTCCCGCAGCGTGATCGTCCACGTGGTGGCGTCGTCGCTCTCGACGCTCTTCGCCGCGACGTATTGCAGATCACCGTCGGCGTCGGTCTGGGTGAGCGGCGCGAACACGCTCATCACCTGGTCGAAGGCTACGGTCTGCCGGCCCGGGGTCAGGTGATCGGGCTCGCCGGTCGCGTAGACCAGGCTCGAGGGAGCGTCGTCGTCAGCCGCGCCGCCCGCCGAACAGCCGGTCGCCACCAGTGCCAAGGTTGCCGCCGCGGCCAGCGCGGCGATCGTCCTGCGTCGCATGATCTCTCCTCGATCGGGTGCGGCCGGATCCCTGCCCGGTCGTCGTGGTGGGAAAGCTAGGACGGTTCGAATCCCGACCACAAGACTTCTTTCAATGCGCTCTGAGAGTTTTACCGCGCAGAAACACTGACGAAACGACACCCGTCGCGCGACCGGGCCCGTTGTGCCACGCTCGGAACATGCGCCACACACCGCACTTCCTGATGACCGACGTCGACGAGGTCCGACGCCTCATCACCGGGAACCCGTGGGCGACGATCGTGTCGCACACCGCGGCCGGGCTGGTGGCGTCGCACTACCCGGTGCTGCTCGAGACCCCCGGCCCCGACGACGACCCGGACGCCCTCGTGCTGGTGTCCCACGTCGGCCGCCCCGACGAGGTCGCGCACGAACTCGGACGGCACGAGGTCCTCGTCGTGTTCCAGGGCCCGCACGGCTACGTCTCCCCCGCCTGGTACCCGCCGGAGCAGTTCGTGCCCACCTGGAACCACGTCACCGCCCACGTCTGGGGCACCCCCGAGATCCTGTCCGACGACGAGAACTTCCGGGTGCTCGGCGAACTCGTCGACCACTTCGAGCGGGTCATGCCCTCGCCCGTGTCGTTGCAGATCGACGAGGAGACCGCTCGCCGGATGGCCAAGGGCACCGTCGGCATCCGGATCCGCGTCACCCGGTTCGACGCCCGCGCCAAGCTGTCGCAGAACAAGGCTCCCGAGGTGATCGACCGCATCGTCGCCGGGCTGCGGGGCGACGGCCCCTACGCGTCGCCGGCGCTCGCCGACGAGGTCGAGCGGGTCCGGCCCGTCCCGTCCCCGGCGAACGGCCTGGAGGCGTCGTGACGGACATCCTGCTCCGCACCGTCCGGCGGGTGGGCACCTCCGGGGCCCCTGCCGACGTCCGCGTCGTCGACGGTCGCGTCACCGAGATCGCACCGACCGGCACCCTCGACCCCAGGAGCGTCGACACCGACGTCGTCGAGGCCGCCGGCGCCTGGCTCGGCCCGGGGCTCCGCGACCACCACACGCACTTCGACCAGTGGGCGCTCGTCCGCCGCCGCGTCGACGTCACCGGCTGCGACTCCGCCGAGGCGACCGCCGACCTGCTCGCCGCCGTCGCGCGGGCGGGCGTGACGGACCGCGTCCTGGTCGGACACGGCTACCGCGACGGGATGTGGCCGCGCCCTGCGCGACGCGAGCTGCTCGACCAGGCCGCACCGGGCCTCCCGGTCGTCGTGATCAGCGCGGACCTGCACGCGGTGTGGTGCAACGCCCTCGCGCTCGCGCACTTCTCGGCTGCTGTCGGCCGCCCGCTCGAGGCGGGTGAGGACGGGGTCCTGCGCGAGCAGGACGCGTTCGACGTGACCGGAGCGCTGTCGCAGGTGCCGGACGACCTGCTCGACGCCTACGTGGCGGACGCTGCCGAGGCTGCGGCAGCCCGCGGGGTGACGGGCGTGGTCGACCTCGAGATGCGCTTCGGGCTCGACCGCTGGCGCCGCCGGATCCACGCCGGCACCGACGCGATCCGGGTCGCGTCCGGGGTGTACCCGGCCGAGCTCGACGAGGCCATCGCCCGGGGACTGCGCACCGGCGACGTGGTCGACGGCACGCGGGGCCTGCTCACGATGGGGCCGTTCAAGGTGGTCACGGACGGGTCGCTCGGCACCCGGACCGCCGCCATGACCGACGGCTCCGGTGTGCTCGCCTGGCCGTTCGAGGACCTCGTCGCGATCACCCGCCGTGCCGTCGACGCCGGACTCGTCCCCGCGATCCACGCGATCGGCGACCGTGCGAACACCCTGGCGCTCGACGTCTTCGAGACCGTCGGGGCCCGCGGCACGATCGAGCACGCGCAGTTGCTCGTCGACACCGACGTCGACCGGTTCGCCCGGCTGGGAGTCGCCGCGTCCGTGCAGCCCGAACACGCCATGGACGACCGGGACATCGCCGACCGGCACTGGGCCGGACACACCGACCGGGCGTTCGCCTTCGCCTCGCTCGCCCGGGCCGGCGCGCACCTGCTGCTCGGGTCGGACGCGCCGGTGGCGCCGCTCGACCCGTGGGTGTCGATGGCGGCGGCCGTCGGGCGGGACCGCGACGGGCGGGACCCGTGGCACCCGGCCGAACGGCTCTCGGCACTCGTCGCGTGGCAGGGGTCGACCGACGGGCGCGTCGGGGTGTCCGTCGGCGACGTGGCGGACCTGGTGCTCGTCGAGACCGACCCGCTGGCCGCGTCCTCGTCCGCCGCACTGCGTGGCATGCGGGTGCTCGGGACGGCCGTCGCCGGACGGTTCACGTACCGGGAGCTGTGAGCGCGCGGGTGTGCCCGTGCCCCGTGGGCTACTTCTGGTCCTTCGGGCACCAGTAGAGCTTCCGGCCGGCCATGTCGGCCATCCGGATCTCGGTGCCGCACACCCGGCACGGCTCGCCCTGCCGGTGGTACACCCAGTGGCGGTCCTTGCGTGAACGCAGGGCCTTCTTGTGGTCGGCCTCGGACAGGTCGTCCATCGTCATCATCAGACCGTCGCGGACGCCGTCGTGCAGCAGCTTCGACCAGTCGGCCCAGAGCGCCTTGGCCTGCTTGACGGTGATCTTCTTGCCCGGCTTGTACGGGTCGATGCGCTGCCGGAACAGCAGCTCGGCGCGGTAGATGTTGCCGATGCCGGCCACGACGGACTGGTCCATGAGCAGCTGCCCGATCGCGACGTTCCGACGGCGGACGTTGTCGACGAAGGTCTTCTCGGCCTCGGGCCCGTCGTCGTTCATCGGGTCGGGGCCGAGCTTGTCGAGCGCACGCTGCACCTCGGCCGGGGTCTCCACCACGCACGCCGTCGGGCCGCGCAGGTCGGCGACGGTGTCCTCGGTGAGGATCCGCACCCGGACCTGGCCCACCGGGTCCGGCGGGAAGGACTCGATCGGGTCCTCCGCCTTCTCCTGCTCGGCCATCCGGTAGCGGGCGAGCCGCGGTGCACCGATCGAGCTGAGCGACTCTTCGCGGTCGTCGTCGTCGGACAGCGCCTCGGCGGTGGAGATCACGCCCGCGAAGTCCCACGCCCCGTACAGCCCGAGGTGGACGCGGAGGAACAGGTCGCCCTCGAACTCCAGGAACATCTGCTTCGCCACCGCACGCGCGGCGATCATGCGCTTGCCGTCGAGCTGCGCGGCCCCGGCGGCGAAGCGCCCCTGGGGGCTCGACACCTCGCAGCGCTTGCCGACGAAGTGCCGGGTGAACTGGTTGGCGATGCGGTGGACTGAGTGACCCTCGGGCATGACTACCGTTCTACCCGGTACCCCTGACGGGTCGGACTACGCGTCGATCTGGCGGCCGGCGATCAGCCCGGTGGTCTCGTACTCGGCGAGCTGGGCGATGCGACGGGCGTGGCGCTCCTCGCCGGAGAACGGCTCGGCGATGAACAGGTCGACGAACCGGATCGCTTCGTCCTCGGTGTGCTGGCGGGCACCGATGGAGATGACGTTGGCGTCGTTGTGCTGCCGGGCGAGCAGGGCGGTCGACTCGTTCCAGACGAGCGCGGCGCGGATGCCCTCGACCTTGTTGGCGGCGATCTGCTCACCGTTGCCGGAACCGCCGAAGACGACACCGAGGGCCTGGACGCCGGCGCGCTGGTCCTGCACCACGGCGTGCGCGGCGTTGATGCAGAACGAGGGGTAGTCATCGAGCGCGTCGTACTCGGTCGGACCGTGGTCCACCACCTCGTGCCCGGCTTCGGTCAGGTGGGTTGCGAGGGTCTTGTTGAACTCGAGGCCGGCGTGGTCCGTTCCGAGGTGGATGCGCATGGAACCGATCATATTCCTGCGGCTCCGGGGCCCGGACCACCACGGACTACGGCGCGCGGACCACCACCACGAGGTACCGGGTGGGGTCCTCGCCCGGGTTGCGGTAGACGACGTCGGCGGGGTCGCCGAGCTCGATCCGGTCCCCCGCCGCCAGGCGCGTCGGCTCGCCGCCGACGACGACCTCGAGCACGCCGTCGACGACCCAGATGCAGTGCCGCAGGAACGCGTAGGCGGACGCCGGGTAGGCCACTTCGCGGCCGGCCGGGAGGCGCACCTCGGTGACGTCAGCGGGGAACGCCGCGCTCGAGACCGGACGGCGGCGGTACCCGGTGTCGGGATCGGTCCAGGAATCGGCGGTCGCGCCGCGCTGGACCCCGCGCGCCTCGTCGGGGTCCGTCACCCTGGGCACCTCGTGCTCCAGGGCATCGTCGAGGAGCTGCGAGATCGTCAGACCGAAGGCACCCGACAGGCGACCGAGGATCGTCGCGGTGGGGCTGGAGACCCCGCGCTCGACGCGGTTGATCATCGCGCGGGAGACGCCGGACTCCTCGGCCAGCTCGGTGAGGCTCCACTTCCGCTCGGTGCGGAGGCGCTGGAGGCGTTCACCGAGCGCCCGCTGCTCGGCGACCGAGGTGTCGTCGGCGCCGGTTGCGGGATCGGCGTGCGCGTCGTCTACGATGTGAGACATGACGACAGCATATGCGACGAACGGGGTCGTGATCCGCGACTGCACCCCGACCGACCTCGACGTCGTGCACGCCCTGCACGTCGATGCGGTGCTGCACTCCACCGCCATCTGGCAGGACACCCCGCACCCGCGTGCGTACTTCGACGGGTGGCTCGCCGAGCGGCAGGGCGGCGGGTACCCGGTGGTCGTGGCCGAGGTCGACGGCGTCGTGGCCGGGTACGCCACGTACTCGCAGTGGCGGCAACCGGACGGGTACCGGCAGACCGTCGAGCACAGCGTCTACGTGGTCGAGACGTTCCGCGGCCGGGGCATCGCGACGACCCTGATGGCCGAGCTGGTCGCGCGGGCCACCGCCGAGGGGCGGCACGTCATGATCGCGGGGATCTGCAGCACCAACACGGGGTCGATCGCCCTGCACGAACGCCTGGGGTTCACCACGGTCGCGGTCGTGCCCGAGGTCGGACGCAAGTTCGACCGCTGGCTCGACCTGACGCTCATGCGCCTGCCGCTCGTCTGACGGGACGGGCGGGGCGGGCGCACCACGGGCCTCCCGGCCGCCCGTCCCCCGCCGGTCGGTACCGGGTCAGTCGGTGGTGTCGAAGATCGGGCCGACGGTGCGCGAGCGCTTGAGCTCGAAGAAGCCCGGGTACTTCGGACGGCGACGACGCCGTCCCACAGGTCGAGCGCCTCCTGGCCCTTGGGCGCCGGGGAGATGACCGGTCCGAAGAACGCGGTGCCCTCGACGGCGATGACCGGCGTGCCGACGTCCTGTCCGACGCGGTCGATGCCGTCCTGGTGGCTGGCGCGCACGGCGGCGTCGACCTCGTCCGTCCAGGCGTACTCGAGCAGGTCGGCGTCGAGGCCGAGCTCGGCGAGCACGGCGGGGACGACCTGCTCGGGGTCGGACTCCTGGCGGTGGTGGATGTGCTCACCGAGGGCGTCGTAGAGCGGCTTCACGATGTCCTGCCCGAGCCGGAGCCGCGCCGCCGTGACGATGCGCGGGTAGACCTGACCGGCGTGCAGACGCTCCTTGTAGCTCTCCGGCACGTCCTGGTCCTCGTTGAGGACGAACAGGCTCATCACGTTCCAGGTCACGTCGAGGTCGCGGTGCTCGGCGACCTCACCCACCCAGCGGCTCGTCATCCAGGCCCAGGGGCAGTTCGGGTCGAACCAGAACTCCACGGCGGTGCGCGCGGTGGTGGGGTCGGTCGGGTTGTCCACAGTCGTCTCGGTCACGATCCGAGCGTACGCGGCGTCGCTAGGCTGGAACCCATCGTCCCGCCGGCGCACGACGCCGTCCGGGGCCCCGTACGCGGACACCGATCGTCCGCGTCCCCAGCGAAGATGGAGCGTTGCGTGCCCGGAGAGAACCTCACCCGAATCGAAGCCCAGGAGCGCGCGGCCGTCGTCGCCGTGCAGACGTACGACGTCGAGCTCGACCTGACCCGCGGCGCCGACAGCTTCGGCAGCACCACGCGGGTGCGCTTCACCGCCACCGCCGGCGCATCGACCTTCATCGACGCCATCACGAAGACCGTGCACTCGATCACGCTGAACGGCACGGCGCTCGACGTCGCGGCGGTCAACGACGGCGTGCGCATCCGGCTCGACGACCTGCAGGAGCAGAACGAGCTCGTGGTCGTCAGCGACGCGCTGTACACGAACACCGGTGAAGGCCTGCACCGCTTCGTCGACCCGGTGGACGACGAGGTGTACCTGTACTCCCAGTTCGAGGTCCCGGACTCCCGCCGCATGTTCGCGGTGTTCGAGCAGCCCGACCTGAAGGCCGAGTTCTCCTTCACCGTGACGGCGCCGTCGCGGTGGCAGGTCGTCTCGAACTCCCCCACGCCGGAGCCGCACGTCGACGGCGACGTCGCGACCTGGGCCTTCCCGCCCACCGCGCGCATCTCGAGCTACATCACCGCGCTCGTCGCCGGCCCGTACGAGGTCGTGCGCGACGAGCTGACCAGCCGCGACGGCCGGACGATCCCGCTCGGCGTCTTCGCGCGCAAGTCGCTCGCCTCGTACCTCGACCCCGAGTACGTGTTCGACATCACGAAGAAGGGCTTCGCGTACTTCGAGGAGAAGTTCGACGTCGCCTACCCCTTCGACAAGTACGACCAGCTGTTCGTACCGGAGTTCAACGCTGGTGCGATGGAGAACGCCGGCGCGGTCACCTTCACCGAGACCTACGTGTTCCGGTCGAAGGTCACCGACGCCATCAAGGAGCGCCGGGTCGTCACGATCCTGCACGAGCTCGCCCACATGTGGTTCGGCGACCTGGTCACCATGAAGTGGTGGAACGACCTGTGGCTCAACGAGTCCTTCGCCGAGTGGGCCTCCACGATCGCCACGGCCGAGGCCACCGAGTGGACCGAGGCCTGGACCACGTTCCAGGCCATGGAGAAGTCCTGGGCCTACCGCCAGGACCAGCTCCCCTCGACGCACCCGATCGTCGCGACGATCAACGACCTCGAGGACGTCCAGGTCAACTTCGACGGCATCACCTACGCGAAGGGCGGCTCGGTCCTCAAGCAGCTCGTCGCCTGGGTCGGCATCGACGCGTTCTTCGCCGGTGTCTCCGCGTACTTCAAGAAGCACCACCACTCGAACACCGAGCTCCGCGACCTGCTCGTCGAGCTCGAGGCGACGAGCGGCCGTGAGCTGACCGAGTGGTCGAAGCTCTGGCTCGAGACCGCGGGCGTGAACACCCTGCGTCCCGAGATCGAGACCGACGAGTCCGGCGTCATCACGTCGTTCACCGTCCTGCAGGAAGCCCCCGCCGACTACCCGACGCTGCGCCCGCACCGTCTGGCGATCGGCGTGTACGCCTTCCGGAACGACGAGTCCGCGCCGTTCGGCGCCGACACGGCCTCCGCCGGCGGCAAGCTTGAGCGGGTCCACCGCGTCGAGATCGACGTCGACGGTGCCCGCACCGAGGTGCCCGAGCTCGTCGGCGTCCAGCGCGGCGACCTCGTGCTGCTGAACGACGACGACCTGGCCTACGCCAAGATCCGTCTCGACGAGCACTCCCGGCGCACCGCGATCGAGCACCTCGCGTCGATCGCGAACCCGCTCGCCCGCTCGATCGTCTGGGGTTCCGTGTGGGACGCCACGCGCGACGCCGAGTCCCCGGCCAGCGACTACGTCCGCCTCGTGCTCGGCAACATCGCGACCGAGACCGAGTCGACGACCATCCGCACGACGCTCTCGCAGCTGCTGCTCACCGCACGCAACTACGTGGCGCCGGGCTCGGTCGAGGCCACGGTCCGCACCGTCGGCGACACGCTCTGGCAGCTCGCGTCCTCGGCCGAGGCCGGCTCGGACGCGCAGTTCCAGTTCGTGAAGTTCTTCGCGCAGGTCCCGTCCACGCCCGAGCACGTCGCGACCCTGCAGGGCCTCCGCGACGGAACGGTCACGCTGCAGGGCCTCGAGATCGACACCGACCTGCGCTGGGAGCTGCTCGAGGGCCTCGTGCTCGCGGGTGCCGCCGACAACGCCGAGATCGACGCCGAGCTCGCCGCGGACAAGACCGCGTCGGGTGAGCAGGCTGCTGCCCGCGCCCGGGCGACGATCCCCACGGCCGAGGGCAAGCTGGCGGCGTTCTCGTCGCTGGTCGACTCGTCCGAGCTGCCGAACGCCATCGTGCGCCAGACCACGGTCGGGTTCCAGCACGTGAACAGCCCGGTGCTGCTCGAGGGGCTCGTGCCGAAGTACTTCGAGGTGCTCACGCGCATCTGGGCCGAGCGCAGCTACCACATGGCGGACACCATCGTCTCGGGCCTCTACCCGGCGCCGCTCGCGTCGGCCGAGCTCCGGGACGCCGCCGCCGCGTGGCTCGAGGAGCACCCGGAGACGCCGGCATTGCGCCGCATCGTGTCCGAGAGCCTCGCGGGCACCGAGCGCGCGCTCCGGGTCCAGGCCGCCGACGCCTGACCCCTGCTCTGATCCGGCGGGGTCTTGGTGTTCCTCCAGGGATGCCGAGGCCCCGCCGCTTAGCATCGACCGGATATGAACTTGGCTGCAACGACCGAAGACACGTCCAAACTGGTCTCGAACGCGTTCACGGACTTCGTCGACACCTGGCAGGCACCGATCACGATCGTCATCACGATCATCGCCGCGATCATCCTCCGGCTGATCCTGCGCCGGATGATCAAGCAGGTCGTCGACCGGATCGTGAACGGCGTCAAGAAGCGCCAGGGAGCCGCTGACACCCAGGCCCTCATCGCGTCGCCCGTGCAGACCGCTCGGGTCGTCCAGCGCACCCGGACGCTCGGCAGCGTCCTCGAGAACCTCGCCACCGTCGTCGTGGTCGCGATCGCACTCGTCATCATCGCCACTGCTGTGTGGAAGGGCGCCGCGGTCGGCATCGTCGGTGGTGCGTCCCTCGTCGCAGCCGGCCTCGCCGTCGGCGCCCAGTCCATCGTGAAGGACCTGCTGTCCGGCATCTTCATGATCCTCGAGGACCAGGCCGGCGTCGGTGACGTCGTCGACACCGGTCAGGCCACCGGCGTCGTCGAGAACGTCGGGCTGCGCGTCATGCAGATCCGCGACGTGAACGGCATCCTGTGGTTCGTGCCGAACGGCCAGATCCTGCGCGTCGGCAACCTGTCGCAGGGCTGGTCGCGCGTGCTCGTCGACATCACCGTCCCCTACGACACCGACATCGACGCCGTGCAGGACGCCCTGCTCAAGGCCGCCGTCACGATGTCGCAGGAGTCCCGCTGGCGGCAGCGGATCGTCGAGAAGCCCGAGATCTGGGGGCTGCAGTCGATCACCGACGCCGGCATGGTCTTCCGCCTCGTCGTGAAGACCCGCGCGTCCGAGCTCGACGTCGTCGGTCGGGAGCTCCGCACCCGCCTGAAGCACGCCGTCGACGAACTCGGCATCACCCTGCCCGCGATGGCGATGATCATGCCCGAGGGCTGGGAGAACGCCACCTCGATCAACGGCCTGCGCACCGTCCGCACCCAGCCGACGCCGGCACCCACGAAGCCCCGGCGCACCAAGCGCAACATCCTCGGGCAGCCGATCCGCACCGACGACCCCGACAGCGGGAAGGACCCCCGATGACCGACCCAACACCCCCGAGCAGCACGGGCGGGCCCGGAGCGCGCGGCTCGCTCGGCATGCCCGGCGCCGCCGGTATGCCAGGCTCGGTCGGCGTCCCGGCGCAGCCGATCACCCTGCGCGTCGGGGAGCACGGCGCCTCGGCCACCGGGTCGCTGTACGAGCGGATCGGCGGCGCACCGACATTCGACCGGCTCGTCCGGCGCTTCTACGAGGGCGTGCAGCAGGACGAGGTCATCTGGCCGATGTACCCGGCCGACGACCTCGAGGGTGCGATCTGGCGCCTCTCCGCCTTCCTGCAGCAGTACTGGGGCGGCCCGGGCACCTACAGCGAACAGCGCGGCCACCCCCGCCTGCGGATGCGGCACAACCCCTTCCGCATCACGTCCGAGGCCCGGGAACGATGGCTCCACCACATGCACGAGGCGGTCGATTCGCTCGAGCTCGCACCCCTCGACGAAGCCGAACTCTGGGGCTACCTCGACCGCGCTGCCCACGCGATGACGAACACCTTCGACTGACGCGCGCGGCACACGCCGTCGTGTCGTCGAGACGCCGCCGAATCCGGCGGCGTCTCGACGCTCCCGAGGCGTCTTCCGCTGACGCCGGCGTGCAGTGATCGTCGCGAGCGGCGGACGGGAGGCCCGTGGCGGCGCCGCCACGGGCCTCCCGTCCGACTGTCCGCACGTTCTCGTGTTCGCGGGACGCCGGCGTCTTCGGGCAGCGCGTCTCAGCGCGGTCAGCGCACGTATGAGCCGGAGGCGAGGTCCTCGACCAGGGACGGCCGCGACGGCCGCCAGCCGAAGGCCGACCGGGCGTGTGCGCCGGACGCCTCCTGGTGCAGCAGCAGGGCGTCGGCGAAGTCGCGCCCGAGCCGTTCGCGGCTCGCGTCGACGCTCTCGGCGACGACCGGTGCACCGTGGGCCCCGGCCTCGGCGATCTGCCGGACGGTCGGGTTGTCGCCGGTCGCGGCGACGATGTACCCGTCGGGCTCGCCGCGGTGCAGCGCGAGGACGTAGAGCTCGCCGAGGTCGTCGACGTGCACCGTCGTCCAGCGCTGCGAGCCGTCGCCCACCAGCCGCACCGGCTGCTCGCCGTCGCTGACGAACATCGCCGGGATGCCGGCGCCGCGCCCGTACACGATGCCGGGGGCGACGATGGTGCTCCGCACGTCGCTTGCCCGAAGCAGCGCCTCGTTCGGTCCGCGCCAGGCGGTCAAGGGCGGCGGGTCGATCGGCGACTGCTCGGAGATGTCCGTCGAGTCACCGAAGGTGAAGATGCCGCCGGTGTGCACGAACGGCTTCGGTGTGCCGGCCAGGGCACCGATCGCGGTGCGGATGAAGTCCGGGTCGACGCCCGGAGCCGATGCCGTGTGGACGACGCCGTCGCTCTCGTGCAGCAGGCGTTCGACGACGTCGGTGTCGGTGACGTCGCCGACCAGTGCCCGGCCGCCGGCGTCACGGACGTGCTGGGCCTTTTCGTCGGACCGGACGAGCGCGGTGACCTCGTCGCCGTGGGCCACGAGGGAGCGGAGGACGGAGGAGCCGATGTAGCCGGACGCGCCGGTGAGGAAGACGTGCATGCGGCCAGCCAACCACGGCGGCCGGGCGGTGTGGTCGTCGTCGCCGTCGACCGCGGCGTCGCGGTCGTCGTCGTCGTCGTCGTTAGGAGCTCAGGGTCCAGGCGCGGCGCTTGACGAGCACGTGGCCGCGCGAGGTCGTGAGTCGGCTCCACGGACCCGTCTCGAACAGCCGGACCGGGTCGTGCCCGAGGAACCCGAGGCTCTCGCCCGCGAAGCCCGCACCGGCGGGCAGGTGCTCGACGCCAGGGACCGGTCGGCCCCAGACCTCGGCACGGATCCGTCGGACGATGGCCTCGCCGGCGTTGGACGGCACGGCGTCGGCGACCTCGGCGATGCCGTCGCGTGTGGCGCGGCGGAGGAGTTCCGGTGAGACGTCCGGCAGCGGGACCCAGCCACCGCGGGGCGGCGAGATGGCTGCCCACGTCACGGTGTGCACCTCGTGCGGCAGCTCGACCTCGATCGGGGTGGCCCGCGTGGGGTCGGCCCCCTCGGCGTGTTCGGCGTCCTGCGCCTCGGCCAGCAGGCGGAGGCGTTCGAGGAGCGACTGCAGCGGGACCACGGTGTCGATCGACGCCGGCTCGGTGAGCGAGAACGTGCGGAGGCCGAGCACCGTCGGCAGTTCGTCGAGCAGCCCGAGCGGGTAGAGGATCGCCGTGTAGACGGCCAGGACGCCGGAGTCGGCGATGAGCCGGACCGAGCCGTCCTCGATCCGAGCGGCACGTCCGAGGTACGTGCGGAGGTCACCGAGTGAGGCGGCGTCGGGAAGCGTGAACGAGTTGCCCATGTCGTCCCCGATCCTACCGGCCGTCGACGCCGCGGCACCTGAGCGCGACGACCTGCGACGGCGGCGGGCAGCCGTTCGTAGACTGCACAGCGTGAACGGCGAACCCGACTTCCTGCGGACCCTGCGACTCGAGGACACCGGCGCGAGCACGGGCGAGACGATCCTGACCGGTGCCAGCCACTGGTCCCCCGGCGGACGGGTGTTCGGCGGGCAGGTGCTGGCGCAGTGCATCGTCGCCGCGCAGCGCACGATCGAGGGACGCGACGTCCACTCGATGCACGGCTACTTCCTGCGGCCCGGCGACATCGACGTGCCGATCACCTTCGGCGTCGAGCGCATCCACGACGGCCGGTCGTTCGCGGCCCGTCGCGTGCAGGCCTACCAGCGCGGTGTCCCGATCTTCTCGATGATCGCGTCGTTCCAGGTGCCCGACACCGGCATCGAGCACCAGGACCCGTACCCGGTGGACACCCCGGACCCGGAGTCCCTGCCGTCGGCCGCGTCGATCCTGTCCGCGATCGACCACCCGGTCGCACGTGCCTGGGCCGCGCGGTCCATCGACCTGCGACACGTCGAGGGCCCGGTGTTCGTCGACGTGCAGGGCGAGCACGTGCCGCACCAGGCGGTCTGGTTCCGCGTGCAGGGCGACCTGCCGGACGACCCGGCGCTCCACCGCGCGGTGCTCGGGTACGCGAGCGACCTGTCGATCCTCGAGCCGATCATGCGGCGGCACGGCGTCGCCTGGGGCACCCCGGGGGTCAAGAGCGCGAGCCTCGACCACGCCATGTGGTGGCACCGCGACGGTCGCGCCGACGACTGGATCCTGTACACGCAGGAGTCCCCGAGCGCACAGGGCGGACGGGGACTTGCGTTCGGCCGGATGTTCTCCCGTGACGGTCAGCTGCTGGCCACCGTCGCCCAGGAGGGCATGATGCGGGTGCCTACGGCCGGCTGAACTGCACCGGTTCCTCGAGGTAGCGCTCGCACGCGGCACGCTCGGTGTCGGTCAGCCGACGCGGACGGTTCGTCGCCGCGTCGACCATCACGAGTGCCGTCGTCGCCCGGGTGTACAGGACGGCGGGGTGCTGCCCCACCGGCGACCAGACCTCGTACGAGACGTCGATGCTCGCGCCCCCGAGCCGCCCGATCCACATCTGGATGTCGAGCGGTTGGCGGAGGTACGGGATCGACGCCAGGTACTCGAGGCGCTGGCCGGCGATCACCGTCATGGTGCCGGAACCCGGCCGGCCGTCGATGATCGGCTCGGGCAGGTCGCCGTCGGGGTCTTCACCGGGATCGGCACCCCAGAACCCCACGATGCGCGCCTCTTCGAGGAGGCGCAGCATCGCGGAGTTGTTGACGTGACCGTAGGCGTCGATGTCGCTCCACCGCATGCGGATGGGAGCGTGCAGTCTCGCCACGAGGATCAGTCGCGGGTGAGCTTGCGGTACGTCGCGCGACCGGGCTTCGCGGCATCGGCACCGAGGCGCTCGATCTTGTTCTCCTCGTAGGCCTCGAAGTTGCCCTCGAACCAGTACCAGTTCGGCGTGCCGTCCTCGTTGAGACCCTCCCACGCCAGGATGTGCGTGGCGATGCGGTCGAGGAACCACCGGTCGTGGGTGATGACCACGGCGCAACCGGGGTACTCGAGCAGGGCGTTCTCGAGGCTGCCGAGCGTCTCGACGTCCAGGTCGTTGGTCGGCTCGTCGAGGAGCAGCAGGTTGCCGCCCTGCTTGAGCGTCAGCGCCAGGTTCAGACGGTTGCGCTCACCACCGGACAGGATGCCGGCGCGCTTCTGCTGGTCCGGGCCCTTGAAGCCGAACTGCGACACGTAGGCGCGGGACGGGATCTCGGTCTTGCCGACCTGGATGTAGTCGAGTCCGTCGGACACGACCTCCCACAGGTTCTTGTTCGGGTCGATACCGCCGCGGGTCTGGTCGACGTAGGAGATCTGGACGGTGTCGCCGATCTTCAGCGTGCCGCCGTCGAGGGGCTCGAGGCCGACGATCGTCTTGAAGAGCGTGGTCTTGCCGACACCGTTCGGGCCGATGACGCCGACGATGCCGTTGCGGGGCAGCGTGAACGACAGGTCGCCGATGATGACGCGCTCACCGAACTGCTTGCGCAGGTGCTCGGCGTCGATGACCTGCGAACCCAGACGCGGGCCGACCGGGATCACGATCTCCTCGAAGTCGAGCTTGCGGGTGCGCTCGGCCTCGGTGACCATCTCCTCGTACCGGGCGAGACGGGCCTTCGACTTCGCCTGGCGACCCTTGGTGTTGCTCCGGACCCAGTCGAGCTCGGACGACAGGCGCTTCGCGAGCTTGGCGTCCTTCTTGCCCTGGACCTCGAGGCGAGCACGCTTCTTCTCGAGGTAGGTCGAGTAGTTGCCCTCGTACGGGTACAGGCGGCCACGGTCGACCTCGGCGATCCACTGGGCGACGTGGTCCAGGAAGTACCGGTCGTGGGTCACGGCGAGGACGGCACCGTGGTACTGCTGCAGGTGCTGCTCGAGCCAGAGCACGCTCTCGGCGTCGAGGTGGTTGGTGGGCTCGTCGAGAAGGAGCAGGTCGGGCTTCTGGAGCAGCAGCTTGCAGAGCGCGACGCGGCGCTTCTCACCACCGGACAGGTGGGTGACGAGTTCGTCCCCCGGGGGGCACTGCAGCGCGGCCATGGCCTGCTCGAGCTGGGAGTCGAGGTCCCACGCGTCGGCGGCGTCGATGTCCTCCTGCAGGGTGCCCATCTCGGCCAGGAGCGCGTCGAAGTCGGCGTCCGGCTCGGCCATGAGCGCCGAGATCTCGTTGAAGCGTGCGAGCTTGCCGTGGATCTCGCCCACGCCCTCCTGCACGTTCTCGAGCACGGTCTTGCTCTCGTCGAGCTCCGGCTCCTGCATGAGGATGCCGACGCTGAAGCCCGGCGTGAGCTTCGCCTCGCCGTTGGACGGCTGGTCGAGACCCGCCATGATCTTCAGGATCGTCGACTTGCCCGCACCGTTCGGTCCGACGACGCCGATCTTGGCACCGGGGAGGAACGACATCGTGACGTCGTCGAGGATCAGCTTGTCGCCGACCGCCTTGCGGGCGCGGACCATCTGGTAGATGTACTCAGCCATATCGGCCCCAAGTGTAGTGACACCGTCGGAGCACCGCTCGCCCGACGCCGGATCGCCGCTTCCCGCACCTGTACGAACAGGCCTGTTGTTCGTGGCACGGACGACGTAGCTTGGCCTCACCCCGCTACCTCGGGCCCGTCGCCCACCACGACGAGGACCAGGATCAGGACCACGGACAGGACGAGGACCATGACCACGCACACGACCACGACCCCGTCGCGGCTCCGCCGCCTCGCACTCCCCTTCGTCGGAGCGATCGCACTCACCGTCGCGCTCATCGCCCCGGTGTCGCCGGCATCGGCCGCCGGTGCCGTGCCGAAGGGCAGCCCGTACCTGCTGTACACGGCGAGCATCAGTGCCAACGGCACGGGCACCGGCTACTCGTCGTACATCAACGTGCACGACGCCCACAACAACGCGTACTCGTTCGGGATCCAGTCGGACAAGGGCTCCCCGCAGAGCAAGGGCAAGCCGCGTTACATCTGGGAGCGCGTGCAGAACGGCAAGTTCACCTACGGCTACCTGGGCCTGGCCACCAACAAGCTCACCCCCATCGGCATGCGCTGGTACAAGAACGACGTCGCGACGATGATCGTGAACCACAAGACGATCGGCACCCTCAAGCTCAACCTCGACGGTCGCCTGTTCTTCAACGCCGAGGCCAACGCCCGCCTGAACGGTGATGTCGTGCACTCGACGGTGCAGAACACCCGCATCACGGTCGGCGACCGCAAGTCGAACACCGGCCTGAACGGCAAGTGGGACACGAGCTTCTCGTTCCACGGACTGAAGGCGAAGCAGACGAACAGCCCGCGGGTGCAGGGCGCCAGCTTCACGATCGACGGCCGCGTGACCGGGCTGCCCCGTGGCGGCAACTGGGACACCGCCCAGGTCTCCGGCATCGGGATGATCGCCCAGAAGTGGTGACCGACGCGACGCGGTGAACCGCGCGCGTCCCTGGCGGCCTGACCCGCACCCCGACTCCGGTCGGCGTGCGGGTCAGGCCGCTTCGGCGTCGTGGGCGTGGTCGTCGAGGGGCGGCGCGGGGTCCCAGGGGGCGGCGTCCTGTTCGAGGACGTGCTCGGACGGCCCCGCGGGCTCCTCGCCGTCGCCGGGCGGCGGTGCCCCGTGCACCCCGTCGACGTCGCCGTCACCGTCACCGTCCGGACCGTGCTCGGTCGCCGGTGCGTGGTCGTGCGGACCGTCCGGCTCCGCCCCGTGGTCGGAGCCGTGAGCGGCGCCGTGCCCCACGGGGTCGCGGACCTCGCCGGTGCGGGGGTCCACCCCGCGCAGACCACCCTGCCCCGAGGCGCCGTCGCCGACCTGCCGCGGCACCCGCAGCCAGTTGCTGATCCCCCACGCCAGGTCGTGGCCGATGCCGTCGGCGTCGATCTCGACCGAGGTCCCGCCGCGACCGTCGCGTTCCCACGTGCGGATGCGGACCCGGCCGGCGACGACGATCCGGTCGCCCTTCTTCAGCGACTTGTACACGTTCGACGCGAGCGACCGGAACGCCGTGACGGTGTACCAGTTGGTGGCGCCGTTGACCCAGGCGGCGGTGGCCCGGTCCCAGCGGCGAGAGGGTGAGGCGAGTCGGAGACTCGTGATGGCGATGCCGGTCTCGGTGACGAGGTGCCGGGGCTCGGTGGCGACGATTCCGCAGACGGTGATGATGTCGTTCATGCGTCGATCGTCACGGAGCCCGGGGCCGCGTCAGCGACCCCGGGCTCGATCTGTGGCGTGTGGACCCGATCAGGCGACCTGTGGAGGACGAGTCCCCCGGGCCTCCTGTCCGGACCCGGTCAGTGCGCTCGGAACTCGGGCCGGGCGGCCAACGGTCCGAGCGCGGCGTGGACCGCGCCCTTCGCGGACTCGAGGGACGGGTACGGCCCGCCCGCCCGTCGTCGCCCGTAGAGCTCGACCTGGAACCCGTCCGCCGCGCGGTGGATGCTGCCCACCGCTCCGGCCGGACCGATCGCGACCCAGGTTCCCGTGTTGTCCGTCATGTTCGAACCACCTCCTTGTGGCCCTGCCGCCCCGGGGTCAGGACGCCAGGATGTACTGACTGTAGGCCTTCCGCACCTTGTTCACCTTGGGCAGCGCGACTGCGAGGCAGTAGCCCTGTCCGGGGTTCTTCGCGAAGAAGTCCTGGTGGTACTCCTCTGCCGTGTAGAACGTCGAGAGCGGCTCGATGGTGGTGACGATCCCGCCGTCCCAGATGTCCGACGCCCGCTCGATCGCGCGCTCGAACAGCTCGCGCTGCGTGTCGTCGGCCGGGAACATCGCGGAGCGGTACTGCGTGCCGACGTCGGCCCCCTGGCGGTTCAGCTGCCGGGGGTCGTGCAGCGTGAAGAAGACGTCGAGGATCACGTCGGCCGGGATCACCGACTCGTCGAACGTCACCGCGACCGCCTCGGCGTGCCCCGTCGTCCCGGTGCACACCAGTTCGTACGAGGGCTCCTCGACCTGTCCGCCGACGTAGCCGGACACCACGTCCTGCACACCCTGGAGCGTGCGGTACACGGCGTCGAGACACCAGAAACATCCACCTGCGAGCACGAACGTGGTCATGGGCACAACCTCTCTCCGGGCTGCCCGTGCAGCCCCGTCGTTCCTCCACAACAGTGTGCGCGGAGACCCTGTTCCCCAGATCGGACGTTGCCCCTCGGCGTGTCGGTGGTCCCCCGTAGCGTCGGCACCACACCGACCAGGAGGCCAGCGATGCAGACCATCACCGAACCCGCACTGCGGATCCGCACCGTCCCGCTGGCCCGCGCCCGGGGCGACTACCGCATCCTCGACGTCCGCGACGACCTGAGCCGGGTCACCCGGGCCAACGGAGAGATCGTCGGGTACGTCGACCGCATCGACGTCGCCGGTGACACCGCCTACCGTGCCCGCCGGTACGTCGCGACCGAGCGCCGGTTCGTCGAGCTGCCGAGCGTGTGGTCCGCCGACGACGCCGTGGACACCCTGCGCTGGTCATGATGTTCCACATTGGAATCATCTGCACCGGGATGCACGGAACGCCGTCCGGCCTCCCCGATGCCTGACCGTTCCGTGGGTATGGTGCGCGCATGGACTGGTGGAACGACCTGACCGACTGGACTTCGTCCGACACGGGTTGGCGGGTGCTCTCGGGCGCTGTGATCCCCTTCGTCGCCATCGTCGTGGCGGGCGTCATCGCGGCGCTCATCGGGCGCAGCGCGACCAAGCGGGTCGTGGCGCTCCAGGAGCGGGAATCGAAGAACGCGGCCGTCGCCGCGATCCTGACGGCTGCGCGCAAGGCAGCGGCGTGGGGATCGCTCGGACACGACGAGCGTGCGTACGCGGACCACCTCGCCGAGGACGCCGACATCCGGCTGCGCCTGCTCCCCGTGCAGGGTGCGCCGCTGGCCGCCAACTGGGCCCAGCACGAGATCGCCGACATCAAGAAGAACTCGTCGACGTTCAGCTTCCAGGCCGACCAGTCCCTCGCCGAGTTCCGTGACCGCCTGCTCGACTGGCAGGCGCGGCCGAGCCGTGCGCGCAAGCTCTTCAAGGCCGACCTCGAGCGCTGGAAGTTCGAGTCCCCGGACCCCGACGCCGACCTGATCAAGCGCCAGCAGGACTGGAACGCCGACCAGGCCGAGCCCCCGCGCACGCAGGCACAGGCCCCGGCAACGGCTCCGGCTGCGGCTGCGGCTGCTCCCGCCGAGCGTCCCACCCCGACGACGACCTCGCTGCGTCCGGCGCAGCGCCCCGCGTCCGCACCCTCGACCCCTCCGGCGCCGACCGCTGCCGCTGCCGCAGCCGGTGCTGCCGCGCCCGCTGCGTCTGCCGGGGCCGCCGGCGGGTCGACCCCGTCATTCTCCGTGAACCGTGGTGCCGCCACGAACCCGAACCGCGGCAGCGCCGACCAGAACGCCACGCGCTCCTTCGGTGACAACACCACCCGCGTCTACGGCGACGACGAGACTGCACCCCCGGTCCGTCCGGCACTCGGCACCCCGACCTCGCCCGCCCGCTCCGTCCAGGGCCGCGGCACGGACGACACCGAGGTCGTGGACGACGACAGCGCCACGCGGGCCTTCGGCGACGCGAGCGCCACGCGGGCACCCGGCGACGCCGGTGCCACCCGCGCCTTCGGCGACACCGACCGTGCGCCGCGGAACGACCGTCCGTCCTCGTCCGACCGCCCCGTCGCGACGCCCACCGCGGCCGACGCCCACGTCAACCGGGCGCCCGCGAACGACGTCCCGCCCGCATCGGCACCCCGGGTCGACTCCCCCGGCGCGACGAACACCACGTCCGTCCCGACGCGTCTGAACCAGGCCCCCGCCGAGCCCGCGGACGCGAACGAGACGTCGGAGGCGCCGTACACGCAGCCGATCAGCGCCGCCGAACTCCGACGCCGCGCCGCGGACGACGACGAGTAACCACCACCACGACGAGAACAGGGCCGCCATCCGGAGAGGATGGCGGCCCTGTTCGTCTTCGGCGCCCCCGGCAGGAATCGAACCCGCGGCACGGTGGGTAGAAACCACCTGCTCTATCCACTGAGCTACGGAGGCGAGCAGCGTCGATTGTAGCGGCGAGCGGCCACCGGACGCTCGATGCGCGCCCCGCCGCGTCGCCATGACAGGACCCGGCGGTCGCCCAACGGTCGGCCGCCGTCTGCCGCCCGTTCCCCTCCGCGACACCCGCGCTTCGTAGCGTCCGGAGCATGCGCACCACCGGTTCCGTCCTCGCCGTCGTGCCAGCACGTGCCGGGTCGAAGGGGATCCCCGGCAAGAACCTCCGCACGGTCGCGGGCCGTTCGCTGGTCCGTCGGGCGGTCGAGTCGGCACGACGTGCCACGCGCATCGACGAGGTCGTCGTCACGACCGACGGTGACGCCATCGCTGCCGAGGCGGTCGCCGCCGGTGCCGCCGTGGTCCGCCGTCCGGCCGAGCTCGCCGGTGACGAAGCGTCCTCGGAGTCAGCCCTGCTGCACGTCCTCGACGCGATCAGCACCCCGTTGCCCGAGGTCCTCGTCTTCCTGCAGGCGACCTCGCCGTTCATCGACCCGGCCGACCTCGACGCCGCCGTCGCGCGTGTGATCGACGGGCACGCCGACGCAGTGTTCGCCGCCACGCCGTCGCACGCGTTCCTGTGGCGGACCGCCCCGGACGGCACCGCGGTCGCGGTGAACCACGACGCTGCGACCAGGCCCCGCCGGCAGGACCGCGAGCCCGAGTACCGCGAGACCGGCGCCTTCTACGTGATGCGGACGGCGGGCTTCCTCGAGAACCGGCACCGGTTCCACGGCCGCGTCGAGCTGGCCGTCGTCGACGGCGCCGGCGCGATCGACATCGACGACGAGGCCGACCTGGCCCTCGCCGAAGCCCTCGCCGAAGCGCCGGGCGCGCCCGGCGCGCTGACCGACGCACGCGTCGGCGACCCGGCCCCAGCACCCACCACGACCCGAGACCCATCCCCGACGCGGGCCACCCCCGCACCGAACGGAGCACCATGACCGTCACCATCGGTACGTCCACGATCGGCGCGGGCCACCCCGCGTACCTCATCGGCGAGATCGGCCTCAACCACAACGGCGACGTCGACATCGCGAAGCAGCTCATCGACGTCGCCGCCGACGCGGGCCTGCAGGCCGTGAAGTTCCAGAAGCGCACCCCCGCGATCTCCACGCCGGAGCACATGAAGAACACCCCGCGCAGCACCCCGTGGGGCGACATGACCTACCTGGAGTACCGCTACCGAGTCGAGTTCGACCGCGACCAGTACATCGAGATCGGTGACCACGCGACCCTCCGCGGGCTCGACTGGTTCGCGTCGCCGTGGGACGAGCCGTCGGTCGACTTCCTCGAGGACCTCAACGTCGTTGCCTACAAGATCGCCTCGGCGTCCGTCACCGACCTCGGCATGCTCGCCGCCGTCGCCGCGACCGGCAAGCCCGTCATCCTGTCGACCGGCATGTCCACGCTCGAGCAGATCGACGCCGCCGTCGAGGCCCTCGGCACCGACCGCCTCGTCCTCATGCACGCGACGTCGACCTACCCGCTGCCGGCCGAGGAGGCGAACCTCCGCATGATCGACACCCTCGCCCACCGCTACGCGGGCGTCCCCGTCGGGTACTCCGGCCACGAGCCCGGCCTGCAGATCTCCATCGCCGCGGTCGCCCTCGGTGCCACGGCCGTCGAGCGCCACATCACGCTCGACCGCACGATGTGGGGCTCCGACCACGCCGCGTCGCTCGAGCCGCACGGCCTGAAGACGCTCGCCCGCGACATCCGCATCATCGAGACCGCCCTCGGCGACGGCGTGAAGAGGATCTTCCCCGGCGAGCAGGCACCGCTCGCGAAGCTGCGTCGCGTCGGCGCGTGAGCGGATGCAGTCCCCATCCGACCGCCGGCGAGCAGGCACCGCTCGCGAAGCTGCGTCGCGTCGGCGCGTGAGCGGATGCAGTCCCCATCCGACCGCCGGCGAGCAGGCACCGCTCGCGAAGCTGCGTCGCGTCGGCGCGTGAGCGGATGCAGTCCCCATCCGACCGCCGGCGAGCAGGCACCGCTCGCGAAGCTGCGTCGCGTCGGCGCGTGAGCGGAGCGGGCGTGGGCGGCGCACACGTGACCGGCCCGGTCGACGGGACCCGCGCCTTGGAAGCGCCGGCTGACGGCAGCGGGTCGACAGTCGGACTGGAGGCGCGCCTCCCGTCCGACGCGTCTCCACGCGTCCGACGCGTGGTCGGCCTGGTCGACACCGACTCGTTCGCGAAGTGGGGCGCCCACCTGCTGGCGAGCGCCCCGGCGGACTGGGACCTGGAGCTGCGCACCGTGGCGACCCCGCGGTCGGCGAGCCCGAAGCAGCTGCGGTCGGCGTTCCGCGGGCTGGACCGGCGCCTCGCCCACCTGCACCGCGAACCGCCCGCGCCGAAGGACGTCGACGCCGTCGTCGAGGAGCTCCGACAGGACCCACCGGACGCCGTCCTGGTGTCGTTGATCGGACCGGTGGCCGAGCTCGTTATCGACGAGGTGCACCGGCGGATCCCGGACCGGCCGGCGCTGGTCTCGGGGCTGCCGGGGATCTCGTTCCCGTCGAAGTGGAAGGGCATCTTCTTCCGCGCCCGGGCCGACCTGTTCGTGCTGCACAGCCACCGTGAGGTCCGCGCGTACGAGGAGATGGCGCGCCAGGGCGGCGTCGAGCCGCACTTCGCGCTCGCCACGCTGCCCTTCGCGCGGGGTGCCGGCGCGACCAGCGGTGCCGGCGCAAGCGATGGTGCGGACTCGACGGGCCGTGACTCCGTCGTCTTCGCTGCGCAGCCGAGTGTGCCGTTCGAGCGGGCCGACCGGGCACTCGTCATGCGGTGGCTCGTCGAGACGGCGCGGGCGCACCCGGAGTGGCGCGTCGTCATCAAGACGCGCGCTGCGGCCGGCGAGCACCAGACACACCGCGAGGAGCACCCGTACCCGGACCTGGTGCCCGCGGACGCGCCGACCAACCTCGTGGTGGAGAGCGGGCCGATGGCTGAGCACCTCGACCGTGCGGTGGCGCTCGTGACGATCAGCTCGACCGCGGTGCTCGAGGCGGCGGCGCGAGGCGTGCCCGCGCTCACGCTGACCGACTTCGGGATCGGCCGGCACCTGATCAACGAGGTGTTCGTGGGGAGCGGCCTCGAGGGTGACGCCGTCGACCTGGTCGACGGACGGTTCGGCGTCGTCCGGCCGGAGTGGATGCGGGACAACTACTTCCACCCGGCCTCGGAGGACGACTGGCAGCACCGGCTCGTGGAGCTGATGGCCCGACGGGACGCCGGCACGTTGGTGGATCGGGCACCGGCACGGCGGAGTCGCGGTGGGGTGCTGCGCCGTGCGTGGGAGCGGAAGAACGCCCTCGGTGGGGCCGATCGCAGCCCGCTCGGACTGGTGGCACTGGGCATCGGGGCGCCGATCCGGGGCACGAAGCGTCTGGCACGACGCGTGCGGGCACTGGTCGATCCGCCGGAACCCGTGGTGGTGGCGGCGCCGACGTCGCAGCGTGCGGGGGCGCGGGCCGCTGTGCCCGCGCCGGGGGCCACCGCTGGGACGGCTGCGGCGGCGGCCGCCCCGGCCGCGGCGGCGGCTCGTTCAGAGCGCCTTGGCCACCGCGAGCAGGAGTTGGTCGCGGGTCGGGACGCCGGGTGAACGGAAGACCTCGGTGCCGTCGTCCTGCCGCACGATGATCGTGGGCGTGGACCGGATACCGAGGTCTTCCGCGTCGTCGGGGTGCGCCGCCACGTCGCGTTCGGTCACGGTGAGCCCGGGGACGAGCGCCGACGCCTCGGCCGACACCCGGCGGGCGGCGGCACACGGCGCACAGAAGGCGGACGTCCAGAGGTCGAGCTGCATGTGGTCCTGCAACGCGGCGGGTGGGGGTTCTACTCCCGGTCGAACTCGCCGCTGCGGTCGCCGCGGTCCTGCAGGTCGTCGACCGGGTCGGACTCGCCGGGCTCGTAGGTGAACTCGACCGAGATCTGGTCGAGGACCTGGCGGGACTTGGTGGCGCGGTAGGTGAAGGCCGTCTGCAGGCCCTCGACGTCGGCGAACACCGTGACCTCGTCGTCCAGCGCGTCGCTCGTGGCGGTGCGGGTGTCGGTCGTGCCGTCGAAGGGGCCGCCGTGGAAGATCGCGGTGTACTCGTCGCCTTCGTGGATGGTGATGTCGCTCATGCCTCCCTTCTACCAGGCGGCGGCTGGTGCAGTCTGTCCAGCCCGTCGTTGCGCTATTCATAGCACGGCTATATAGTTCAGCTATGGAAACACCGCGAGAGCAGACGATCGAGACCCTCCTCGTCTCCGTCAACCGCCTGATCCGCAGCGCCGTCCAGTCGACGGGCAACACCACGTCCACCGCGGTCTGGCGCACGCTCGGCATCCTCGAGACCGACGAACCCCTGCGACTCGGAGAACTGGCCACCGCCTCCCGCGTGGCGCAGCCCACCATGACCCGACTCGTCGCCGGCATGCTCGCCGACGGCCTGGTCAGCCGCAGCGTCGACCCGGACGACTCCCGCGGGCAGCTCATCGAACTCACCGAGGCCGGACGCGAACGACTCGCTTCCTGGCGCTCCACCCTCACCAGCACGGTCGGTCCGTTGTTCGCCGACCTGACCGACGACGACTGGGACGTCCTGCACCACGCGGCGAACCTGATCGCCCAGCGCACCCGGACAACCCCCAACGGAACGGAGATCCCCGCGTGAACGCCCACGCACCCGCCGGCCAGTCCGGCTCCATCCTCAAGCAGTCGTCCGCGGTCTGGGCGATCGCCTTCGCCTGCGTCGTCGCGTTCATGGGCATCGGGCTCGTCGACCCGATCCTCCCGGCGATCGCGGCGTCCCTCAAGGCGACTCCGGCGCAGACCGAGCTGCTCTTCACGAGCTACCTCGCCGTCACCGGTGTCGCGATGTTCTTCACCAGCTGGGTCTCCAGCCGCATCGGCGCGAAGCGCACCCTGCTCATCGGACTCGCCCTGATCGTGCTCTTCTCGGTGCTCGCCGCGACGTCGAACAGCGTGTGGAGCATCATCGACTTCCGCGCCGGCTGGGGTCTCGGCAACGCGCTCTTCATCTCCACCGCGCTCGCGACCATCGTCGGGGCAGCGTCCGGCGGCACCGCCTCGGCGATCATCCTGTACGAGGCAGCACTCGGCCTCGGCATCGCCGTCGGTCCCCTGGTCGGAGGTCTGCTCGGCTCGGTGAGCTGGCGCGGCCCGTTCTTCGGCGTCACGACCCTGATGGCCGTCGCGTTCATCGCCATCGTCGCCCTGCTGAAGACCGGCAGCCTCGAGAAGCCCACGCCGACGAAGCTCTCCGCACCCTTCCGCGCCCTGACCCGTCCGGCACTCGCCGCCCTCGCCGCGACCGCGCTGTTCTACAACATCGGCTTCTTCGTCCTGCTGGCGTACACGCCGTTCCCGCTCGGCTTCGGCGCGCTCGGCATCGGGTTCACGTTCTTCGGCTGGGGTGTCGGTCTCGCGATCACGTCGGTGTGGGTCGCCCCGATGCTCACCGCCCGTCTCCGGAGGACGACGGTGTTGAAGATCGCACTGCCCCTGCTCGCGCTCGACCTGTTCGCCGCGGCCCTCGTCGTGCGCTCCCAGGTCGGCCTGATCATCTGCGTCGTCATCGGCGGCCTCGTGCTCGGTGTCCTGAACACCGTGCTCACCGAGTGCGTCATGGAGGCCACCGACCTCCCCCGCTCCGTCGCCTCGAGCGCCTACTCCGCCGTCCGCTTCATCGGCGGCGCCATCGCCCCGCCCGTCGCGACCCTGCTCGCCGACGCGTACTCCCCCTCGGCCGCCTACGTCTTCGCGGGTGCGTCCGTCGCGGTCGCATTCGTCGTGATCCTCTGCACCACCAGGGTCCTGCGTCGCGTCGACGACGGTCCCGAGCCGGAGCGCATCGAGGCCGAGGCCATCACCGCCGGCGACATGGCCTAGCCGCCGGGGCGCGCGGTGGGGGCCTTCCCCCTTCCCCACTTCTCCACGAACGGGCGAAATGCCGGAGTGTCCCCCGTGGGCACCCCGGCATTTCGCCCGTTCGTGCGTCCGCGCGGGGGCTCGCTCGCCCCCTGTTGCACGCTCCACCCGCGAGCGGGCGAAATGCCCGGCCTCGACTGCAGAGCGAGTCCGGCATTTCGCCCGCTCGCACGGGGCTGGCCAGAACCGTGCGGCAGGCGGGGTAGAGAGCTGCCGCCTGGAGGCGCGGGTCGGCCTGCCGGGGTCGCCCCGGGCCTCCAGGCGGTCGCCTGCACTGCATGCGGCTCGCGTCGCGGACGAGCGGGCGAAACATCCGGGTGCGCCCGCAGGGCAACCGCGGCATTTCGCCCGCTCGGCTGGACGCGGGCGGGCGAAGCCGCGACCGGGGCGCAACCGCAGTCGGCGAGCGGGCGGAATACCGCGGTCCGTCCGCAGGGCGACCGCGGCATTTCGCCCGCTCGTGGTGAGGAGGCGGGAGCGGGCGGGATCGGCGCGGCAGGCGGGGTGAAGGGCGACCGCCTGGAGGCGCGGGGCGGCCTGCCGGGGTCGCCACGGGCCTCCTGGCGGTCGCCTGCACCGCATGCGGCTCGCGTCCCGGACGAGCGGGCGGAACGTCCGGGTGCCTCCGCAGGGCGACCGCGGCATTTCGCCCGCTCGCGGAACGGGCGGACACGGTCGGGCACGGGTGGGACGACGCAGCGGCACGTACGGGAGGCACGCGGGGCGGGAATAGGATCGGGGACATGGCAACCGCGAATGACCGCCTCGTCTGGATCGACTGCGAGATGACCGGCCTCGACCTCGAGGTCGACGAACTCGTCGAGGTGGCCGTGGTCATCACCGACTTCGACCTCGAGCCAGTGCACCCCGGCTTCGACATCGTCATCAAGCCGGACCAGTCGGCGCTCGACAACATGAACGAGTTCGTGACGAACATGCACGTCACCTCGGGGCTCATCGACGAGATCCCGAACGGCGTGAGCCTGGCGGACGCCGAGTACCAGGTGCTCGAGTACATCCTCCAGCACGTCCCCGCCGAGGGCTCCGCCCCCCTCGCCGGCAACACCATCGGCACCGACCGTGCGTTCCTGTCGAAGTACATGCCGCGGGTCGACGGGCACCTGCACTACCGCAGCGTCGACGTGTCGAGCATCAAGGAACTCTGCCGCCGCTGGTTCCCCCGCGTGTACTTCAACGCGCCCGAGAAGCACGGTGGGCACCGGGCCCTCGCGGACATCCTCGAGTCGATCCGCGAGCTCGAGTACTACCGCCGCGCCGGCTTCGTCGCCGAGCCCGGCCCGAGCACGGACGACGTGCGTGCCGTGCAGGCCGACGTCGTGGCGAAGTGGGAGTCACGGCTGGCGCAGCCCGCGGCCGAGTAGTGACACGGGTGGTCCGCACCCCGTCCCGCATGTACTACTATTGAGTGGTCGCGCCGGTCCGCCGGTTCGAACATGGTGGATATAGCTCAGTTGGTAGAGCGCCTGGTTGTGGTCTAGGAGGTCGCGGGTTCGAGACCCGTTATTCACCCCAGTCGAGGGAGAGTCCTGTTGCGTGTGACGCAACCGGGGCTCTCCCTCAGTGTTTTGCCTGGACGCCTCCTGCGCCGTGCGGCTTCGCCCCGAGTGGTGAGCCCCGAGTGGTCAGCGCGGTGTGGGACGATCCACCCGTGATGGAGATGTCCGCCGACGCGTTCGAGCAACTCGTGACCGACGAACTCGACCTGCTCCCCGACGAGATGGTCGACGGGCTCGACAACGTGGTGTTCGTCGTCGAGGACGAACCGGAGAACGGCGAAGAGCTCTTCGGCGTGTACGACGGCATCGCGGCCACCGAGCGAGGGCAGTACGGCTTCGGCGAGCTGCCCGACCGCATCGTGGTGTTCCGCAAGCAGCACCTGGCCGAGTGCGACACCGTCGAGGAGCTCAAGGACGAGGTGCACACCACCCTCGTGCACGAGATCGGCCACTTCTACGGCATCGACGACGAGCGGCTGCACGAGCTCGGCTGGGCGTAGCGGCCAGCGACGCGCCCGCGCACCCGCCCACGCACCTCAGAACCGCGTCGGCCCCACCTCGTGGTACTGCTCCCACGCCCCCACCGGCCCCGCCCGTGCAGCGCGTACTCC